>JAFJTK010000005.1 GCA_017880265.1 Candidatus Pelagibacter sp.
TTTAACCATAGAATCTTTTTGTATTTCTAAAAGTCTCATAGTTTCTTCATTAACTTTTTTGCCTGTAATTTTATCAACAAGATCATTATTCTTTAACTCTAAAAACCATTTATCATGAAACTCACCTGAACTAATTAAATCATAATCTTTTGTAGTCATAAAAACTTCAAAAGCCTGGATATTAGTCATTTCAGAATTTTCATTTTTAATCTTTACAACTTGAGAGTAAATTAATTCAGCAACTCTTAAAACGTAAGGCTTATCATTATCAACTGACATAAATTATCTTTTATGTTTAGCCATTGCAGAATTTGCAAGTATTAAATTAGGATCTAAAAAAATTTTAGAGGATCTGACATTGTTAAAGGATTTAAATGCAAAAATTGCAATTGGAAGCTCTGTACATCCTAATATAATTTTTTTACATTTCATTTTGATCAATTCATTAATTGCAGGCTGTATTGCTTTTGCTGCAGCTTTCACATTGCCCATTTTGACTAATTTTATTGCTTTATTCACAGATTTTTTTTGAAGACTTTGAGATGGTTGAATTAAATCGTAATCTTTATTAAAAAATTTATCATAAACACCAGTTTTTAAGGTTCCTTCAGTGGCCAATAAGCCAACTTTTGAATTTTTCTTACAATTTTTTTTTGTAAATTTAAAAACTTCTTTTGGCATATTTATAATTGGAATATTGATTTTCTTTTGTAAATCATCAAACCAATAATGTGCTGTGTTGCATGGAATAACAATGAATTTACATTTATTTTTTTCAAGTAATCTGCATCCTTGAAGTAAACTTTTTAAAACGTTTTGATATTTTTTTTTACTTGTGTTGTTAGAAGACCTATTTGATAAATTTTTAGTTTGTACCCCAATAGACTCTGGTCTACCTGGTATATTGGATTTGTTGTAAAGAATGAATAGAGGGTATTCTTGATCAATTTTTCCTCTGTTTAGTACTGCAAGCTTGTTGCAAAAATCCAAACCTGCTTGTGTTCCCATTCCTCCTAAGATTCCGATCATATTTTTGAATAATTAATATTAGATTGGTTTATTTATACCTCTCATAAAAACAATAAGTAGGCAACCATTTTTAGTATGAGAGTTGTGTTCTGTGCCAGGTTCAAAAGTTACAAAGTCACCTTTCTTAAATACTTTACCATCTGCATCCTGAAGCTCACCTTCAATTACATAAAACTCTTCATAACCTTGATGAATATGAGGCAAACTTTTAGCACCGGCATCCATTTTTAGAATGTAAGTGCCAAACCCCCCGTTACTTCTGTCATAACTTAATTTGTGCCAGCTCATTCCTTCAACTGGTTTGCCATAATTATCAAATGGCTGGAAAGTTAAATCGTTTATATTTTTAATGAATCTTTCACTCATATTAATAATACCTACTGTACTATTAATTTATGTATTTGAAAATTGTGTTTAAAGCTTGATTTTATTTTTTGGTATTGGCTAAAACAAATTATTTAAAACTCTAGTTTTAAAAATTATTATCTCAGCCAATAGGAAGTGTGAATATTATGCAGTTTTTAAGTTAACCGCTGAAGGACCTTTAGGACCATCTTCAACATCGAAAGTCAAAGCTTGACCCTCATCTAAACCGTTCATACCAGCATC
>JAFJTK010000142.1 GCA_017880265.1 Candidatus Pelagibacter sp.
GCAGTTTCAACTTTTATGATTTTAGCTATTTTTGTGCTACTAGTTGCTACAATTTTATTTGTAGTGTTTATGGAAAGAGCATTGAGAAAAATTTTAATTAACTACCCAAAAAGACAGATGGGAAATAAAATGTATGGTGGAGAGTCATCTCATTTGCCACTTAAAATTAACCAAGCTGGTGTAATCCCTGCAATCTTTGCTTCAGCCTTACTTTTATTACCGGTTACTTTTTCAAATTTTTCATTTTCAAGTAACGAAACTTTTTTAAACTTAAGTTCATACTTTACTCAAGGACAGCCTCTTTACATGCTGTTATATGCATCAGGAATTATATTTTTTACTTTTTTTTACACCTCAATAACTTTCAATCCAACAGAGACAGCTGACAATTTAAGAAAATATGGAGGTTTTGTTCCGGGAATAAGACCAGGTGAGAGTACTGCATTGTATATTCAAAACATATCAACTAAATTGACTACAATAGGCGCATTATATTTAACTTTAGTATGTTTAATGCCAGAATTTTTAATTGCTAATTATCCAATACCTTTTTATTTAGGTGGTGCTTCAATTTTGATTGTCGTAGTTGTTGCTATTGATACAGTGACACAAATACAAACAAGATTAATGAGTTCTCAATATGAGCAATTAATCAAGAAAACAAAATTTGGTAAATAAGTGAATATTATTTTATTTGGGCCACCAGGCGCAGGTAAAGGCACTCAAGCCCAATTAATTGTTAAAAAACATAATTACTTTCAACTATCAACTGGTGACTTATTAAGAAGTGAGACAAAAAAGAATACTGATCTAGGTAATGAAATAGAGTCCATTATTTCAAAAGGTAATTTTGTTTCAGATGAAATCGTCAATAAACTTTTAAAAAATACTATTTTAAATTTAAAATTTAGAGATCGTATTATATTTGATGGATATCCTAGAAGTATAGATCAAGCGAAAAATCTTGATTCAATTTTAAGTGAATTTGATCAAAAAATAGATCTTATTATTTCACTTGTTGTATCCCGTGAAATTATTGAAAAAAGAATAATTGGAAGAGTAACGTGTGATAAATGTAATTTAACATTAAATGAATTTTTTAATAAAGCTGAAATAGATTTACATCCATGTGGTAAAGAACATTTTGAAAAAAGAAAAGATGACAACCTTGAAACAATAATGTCTAGGTACGATATTTATACAAAAACGACAGAACCAGTTCTTAATTTTTTTTCAAAAAATTCAAATTTCCATGAGATCGATGGAACTCTCGAAATTGATCAAATAACCGCTAAAATAGACACTTTTATCAATGTTTAATGCGTTGACTTTGGAGAATCTTATTATATAAAAGGCTCAAATTATCACAAAAATTATGGCTCGTATCGCAGGTATCAACATTCCACAAAATAAACTTGTTCATATAGGTTTAACTTATATTTATGGTATTGGAGATAAATTTTCTAATCAAATTTGTACATCACTTGAAATTCCAAGAGCAAAAAGAATTAATGAATTAACAGATGATGAAATTTTAAAAATCAGAGAATATATTGATGCTAATTTTAAAGTTGAGGGTGATTTAAGAAGAGACTACTCCCTTACAATTAAAAGATTGATTGACCTTGCTTGTTATAGAGGAACAAGACATAGAAAAAAATTACCTGTAAGAGGTCAAAGAACAAGATGTAATGCAAGAACAAGAAAAGGAAAAGCAATCGCTATTGCTGGTAAAAAATTAACTCCAACTAAAAAATAATTATGGCTAAAGCTGATAAAGTTGAAAATAAAGATCAGAAGGTAGAGAAGTCTTCAAAAAAAAGTAATAAAAGCTCATACTCAAAAAAGAAAAAAATTAAAAAAAATATTCTTAATGGGATTGCATATGTGCAATCAACTTTTAATAATACAATTATTTCAATTGCAGATACTAATGGAAATGTTATTTCTTGGGCATCTGCAGGGCAAAAAGGATTTAAAGGATCTAGAAAATCAACTCCTTATGCCGCACAAATTGCTGCTGATGCTGCTGCCTCTAAAGCATTAGAATATGGAATGAAAACTTTATCTGTTGAAGTGAAGGGCCCTGGGTCTGGACGTGAAACAGCTTTAAGAGCATTGCAAGCAAGAGGTTTTAAAATTTTATCAATTAAAGATACTACACCCATGCCTCACAATGGTGTGAGACCGCCAAAGAAAAGGAGAGTTTAATGGAAGTCGAGAATGTAAATGTAAAAAATTGGAAATCATTAATAAAGCCATCTAAGTTAGATGTTCAAATTAGTGATGACTTAACTCATGCTAAAATAGTAGCAGAACCTTTAGAAAAAGGTTATGGATTAACTTTAGGTAATTCTTTAAGAAGAATTTTACTTTCTTCAATTAGAGGTGCTGCAGTTACCTCAATACAAATAGATGGTGTTTTACATGAATTTACATCTATTAAGGGTGTAAGAGAAGATGTTACAGATATAGTTTTAAATGTAAAATCTTTAGCACTAAAATGTAATTCTGAAGGAACTAAAAAACTTATATTAGATGCAAAAGGACCAGGAGAAATTAAAGCCTCAGATATAACTCAAGTTGCTGATGTAGAAATCTTAAATCCTGATTTAGTAATTTGTAATCTTGATGAAAATACAAATTTTCACATGGAAATGAACGTTGGTACAGGAAAAGGTTATGTCCCTGCTGATCTAAATAAACCAGAGGAGCCACCTTTGGGATTAATCGCAATAGACTCGCTTTATAGCCCAGTAAAAAAAGTTTCTTATTCAATAAGCACAGCAAGAGAAGGTAAGGCCCTTGATTACGATAAACTTACTATGGAAGTTGAAACAAATGGGTCTATTTCAGCTGAAGATGCTGTAGCCTACTCAGCAAGAATTTTCCAAGATCAGTTAAAAATGTTTGTTAATTTTGATGAACCAGTTGAAGCTCCTGTAAAAGAAGTTTCTACTGAGCCTGAATTTAATAAAAATTTATTAAGAAAAGTTGATGAACTTGAGCTATCAGTTAGATCGATGAATTGTCTTAAAAATGATAATATAATTTATATAGGTGATCTTGTCCAAAAATCTGAAGGAGAAATGCTTAGAACTCCAAATTTTGGAAGAAAATCTTTAAATGAAATTAAAGAAGTTTTAACTGGAATGTCTTTGTATTTAGGTATGGAAATTCCAAATTGGCCGCCTGATAATATTGCCGAGATGTCGAAAAAACTAGAGGAAGCTATCTAATGAGACACGGAATGGCAAATAAGAAGTTAAATAGAACTTCTGAACATAGAAAGGCTCTTTTAAAGAATATGTTAAATTCTTTAATTAAGTATGAGCAAATTAAAACTACTTTGCCAAAAGCCAAATTTTTAAAACCTCAAGCTGATAAGATTATTACATTAGGTAAAAAAGAAACATTACAGACTACAAAAATGTTAGTTTCTCAACTTCAGGATATTAAATCAGCAAACAAAGTTAAAAAAACACTTTCAAAAAGATATGAAAAAAGAAATGGTGGATATACAAGAATTATAAAAGCTGGATTTAGATATGGTGACAATGCACCTATGGCTATCATTGAATTCGTCGACAGAGATGTTGAGGCTAAAAGAATTGATAAGCCAAAAAAAGACGTTAATAAAGAAACTCCTAAAGCTGAAGAAAAAAAACAAGCAACAGCATAAACCAACTTTAAAGCATGAAAAAGTCATATACCGTTGATTCAACGTGTAATGATATGCGTATAGATCGTTGGACAAGACTTAAAATAGGTAAAATACCACAAGGACTAATTGAAAAATACTTAAGATCTGGCAAAATCAAGATAAATAAAAAAAAAATCAAAAGTTCAACCAAAGTTAAAACAAACGATATTGTAAATTTTTTTAACTTGGATTTTAAAGAAACGATTGTTCAAAAAAAGATAAAGTTCGAACCATCAAAAGAAATTATAAAATCTAATGAAGATCAAATTATTGATAATAATGAAAATTTTGTCGTATTAAATAAAAGCTCAGGTATCTCTGTACAGGGTGGCACTAAATCAAAAAAAAATTTAGTTGATATTTTTGCTAAAAGTGAAATCTTTCAAGGCACAAAACCTTATTCAGTTCATAGATTGGATAAAGATACTTCTGGTGTTTTTATTATGGCTAAAACAAGAGAGTCTGCTCAATTATTAACCTCTTTGTTTAGATTAAGAAAGGTTCATAAAACATATTTAGCTATTTGCCACGGCGAATTAAATACAGATGCAGGTGAATGGAATGATGATCTTATAAGATATGATGGAGATAAAAAAATTGTAGAAAAAGCAAAAACAATTTTTAAAGTTTTAGATAAGAATTCTGAAGCAAGTTTGGTTGAGTTAAAACCCATTACTGGTCGTAAACATCAACTTAGAAAGCAATTATATGCTTTAGGACAACCAATTTTTGGTGACATAAAGTATAAATTATCTAACTCTTCAAGGGGGTTAAACAAGAATTTAATGCTTCATTCATATCAGATTAAATTTATTATTGATGATGTAAAGCATACATATACTGCGTTACTACCAGATTATTTTAGAAAATTATTAAAGACAAAAAGACTTAGATTTTCAGGTTTGAAATAAATTTTTCTATTAATAATTTATCTAAGTTTGAATAATCATTATTATTAATATTAATTAAATTGGTAACTCCTTTGTCGGTAATTCCACAAGGTATAATTTTTTTATATTGTTCTAGATTATTATTTACATTTATCGCGAACCCATGATAAGCAATCCATTTTTTTACTCTTACTCCAATTGCTGCAACTTTATTAATTGAGTTATTTTTTTTGTGCCATATTCCAATATTATCTTTGTCTGAAAATGTTTCTATCTTGTATTCTTTTAAAGTTTCAATGATTGTTTTTTCAATACAAGAAATAAACTTTCTAATATCTTTTTTTTTTCTTAAATCTAAAACAAAATAACAAATTAATTGACCAGGTGCATGGCAAGTTATTTTACCACCTCGATTAGTTTTTATTAATTCTATAGAATTATCTAAAATTTCACTTTCTTTAAAGCTTGTCCCTGCTGTAAATATTTCATTATGTTCTAATGTCCAAATTAATTCTTTATCAATATTACTATGTAAATTCTCTAACCTCTTCTCTAATAGGTTTATGGCATCAAAATAATTTATTGGTTTTATTGACTTTTTGATCTCTATATTCATTTATAAATTGTATTATCTTAATTATCTATTAATAGTCCAACCTAAATTATAGGTAGATTTATGTCTTTAGTTAAAAAAATAAAAGATAAAAAAGTAAATTTTGAATTTAATAAAGAATATATAAAAGTAGTTACAAGTAAAATTGCTAACAACGATGCTCTTTTTATTACTAATTCTTTTAAAGAAATGCACCCAGCAGATGCTGCTGATATTATTGAACACTTAAATCAATCTGATAGAGAAAGTCTAATTAAACTTAATAATTTTAAAATTGACCCTGAAGTTTTTGTTGAACTTAATGAGTCTGTTCAAACAGAAATTATTACTTATCTTTCATCAGATTCAATTGTTTCAATTTTAACTAATCTTGAGTCTGATGATGCAATATCAATATTAGAAAATGTACCGGAAGAAGAAAAAAATAATATTCTTAGCTCACTACCACCAAAAGACCGTTTCGCTTTACTAGAAAGCTTAAGTTATCCTGAAGACACTGCTGCAAGAATAATGCAACGTGAATTTACAGCAATTCCTAGTAATTGGTCTGTAGGTCAAACAATAGACTATTTGAGAGAAAACAAAGATCTTCCAGAGGAATTTTTAGAAATATTTATTATAAATGAAGAGTTTAAACCTATTGGTACTGTGCCATCATCTCGAGTTTTAACAACTTCAAGAGATACAAAAATGCTTTCTATCATGTCGGAGTCCCAACTACTAATTCCTGTTGATATGGATAAAGAGGAAGTAGCCAACTTATTTGAAAATTACAATTTAAATTCAGCAGCAGTTGTAGATAAAAATAATA
>JAFJTK010000004.1 GCA_017880265.1 Candidatus Pelagibacter sp.
TTGTTATTTTTTTGTGGTTGAATAATTTCTTGTTTTATTTTTTCTGCTACTGACATGATAGGCACTCCTCGTATTCTGGTTCTTCAGTTTTAGTTGCTTTGTTTTTATAAACGTTGGCCAAAACATCTGTTGATTTTGCATCATTAATATTTTCGGCTCTTTGAATTGATTTTGATCTACAGTAGTAAAGGCTCTTCAAACCTTTTTTCCAAGCATCAAAATGAATTTTATGTAATTCTCTTTTATGAACGTCGGCTGGTAAAAATAAATTCACTGATTGAGCTTGTGATATATATGGAGTTCTGTCACCACTTAACTCAATTATCCATTGTTGATTTAGTTCAAATGCAGTTTTAAAAACATCTTTCTCTAAATCAGTTAAAAAATCTAAATGAGATACTGAACCTTGGTTAGTTGTAATAGTTGACCAAGTTTCATCATCATTTTTTCCATGACTTTCTAATATTTCTTCTAAATACCTATTTCTTACATTAAATGAACCAGATAAAGTTTTGTGAGTATAGCTGTTAGCAGCAACTGGCTCTACTCCTGGTGACGCACCACCACAAATAATCGATATTGAAGCAGTTGGAGCGATTGCTGTTTTATTTGAAAATCTTTCTTGATATCCATACTCAGCTGCATCCGGGCAAGCTCCTCTTTCTTCAGCTAGATCTTTTGAGGCTTTGTTAACTTGTTGATCAATTTGTTTGAATATTTTTTTATTCCACGATTTTGCCATTACAGACTCTAATGGAATTCTATTTTTTTGTAAGAACGAATGAAAACCCATTACACCTAATCCAACACTTCTTTCTCTTTCTGCAGAATATTTTGCATCTTTAAATTGGTCAGGAGCTTTTTTTATAAAATCAGTTAGAACATTATCTAAAAATCTCATTACATCATTAATCATGTCTGGATCATCTTTCCATTCATCATACTTTTCTAAATTAAGTGATGATAAGCAACAAACAGCTGTTCGATCTCTTCCATCTTTATCAATACCTGTAGGTAAAGTTATTTCGCTACATAGATTTGATGTCTTAACAGTTAGGTTGGCAAGTTTGTGATGCTGAGGAATTAATCTGTTAACTGTGTCGATATAAATAATATAAGGCTCACCCGTTTCAATTCTTGCAGTTAATAATCTAATCCATAAATTTCTTGCAGATATTGTTTGTTGAACCGTACCATCAGCAGGACTTTTTAAAGCCCATTGTTCATCAGTTTCAACAGCTCTCATAAAAGCATCTGAAAGTAAAACACCATGATGTAAGTTTAGAGCTTTTCTATTTGGATCACCACCTGTAGGTCTTCTCATTTCAATAAATTCTTCAATTTCAGGATGGTCAACTGGTAAATAACAAGCAGCAGATCCTCTTCTTAAAGAACCTTGGCTAATTGCCATAGTTAAAGAATCCATAACTTTAATGAAAGGGATTATTCCAGATGTTTTTCCAACTTTACCAATTTTTTCTCCAATAGATCTAAGATTACCCCAATAGCTTCCTATACCACCACCTTTTGCAGCTAACCAAACATTTTCACTCCAGAGATCAAGGATTCCTCCTAAGCTATCTGAAGCTTCATTTAAAAAACATGAGATAGGTAATCCTCTTTTAGTTCCCCC
>JAFJTK010000073.1 GCA_017880265.1 Candidatus Pelagibacter sp.
TTTTTTAAAAAAATATTTTTTTTTTTAATCATTATCTTAATTTTAAAGTGGCCAAACCTATCATTGCTAAAATGATTGAAATGATCCAAAACCTAATAACCACAGTTGACTCTGGCCATCCTTTTTTTTCAAAATGATGATGAATTGGTGCCATTCTAAAAATTCTTTTACCAGTTAATTTAAAAGAAATTACTTGTACCATTACCGAAACAGCTTCTAAAACGAATAACCCACCCGTAATCGCTAATACTATTTCATGTTTTGTAATTATTCCAACAGCACCTAAAGAGCCTCCAAGCGCTAAAGAGCCTGTGTCACCCATAAAAATTTTAGCAGGTGGAGCATTAAACCATAGAAACCCTAAACATGATCCTATTATTGCACCACAAAAAATTGAAACCTCACCAGTGCCTTCAATGTATGGAATTTGTAAATAATCAGAAAAAACAATATTTCCAGTTACATAACTTATAAACGCAAAACAACCTGCAACTAAAATTACAGGGACTGTAGCTAATCCATCAAGCCCATCTGTTAAATTAACTGCATTTGATGAACCAACAATTACAAATACAGAAAAAGGAATAAAAAACCACCCAAGATTAATTATTAAATTTTTAAAAAATGGAAAATATAAATTTGTAATTTCCTGATAATCAACAAAATAAAGAAATAAACTAGTTCCTAATATTGCTAATATAACTTGTGATAATATCTTAAATTTAGATGAAATTCCTGAAGAATTATTATGTTTTATTTTTTTATAATCATCAAAGGCTCCAAGTAAACCAAAAGAAATGGTAATGTAGAGACAAAATAAAACACTTGTGTTTGATAAATCACCCCAAAATAATACAGAAAGTAGTAATCCAAACAAAATGATTACTCCTCCCATTGTTGGAGTGCCAATTTTTTTTATAATATGATCTTGTGGACCATCATCACGTATAGGATTAACAATTTTTCTATTTGAAAAAAAATTTATAAAAGGTCCACCGATTAACAAAACTATAATTAATGAAGTAAATAAAGATAATCCTGTTCTAAAGGTGATGTATTTAAAAACATTTAAAAACCCAAAGGTATCAACAAAATTAAGTAAAAACTGATAAAGCATTTATTTCTATCCTTTAATTTGGCTTATTATCTTATGGAATCCTGTTGCATTTGAGGCCTTAACCATAAGATAATCATTATTATTTAAATCATTTTTAATCAAATCAATTATTTGTGAGTTATTATTCAACACTCTACCTTTTTGCTTTTTTAAAACAGAATTGTATGTAAATAAAATTTTGTCTCCTTTAACAAAGACTTTGTCTATCTTTGTTTTATTGATTATTTTTCCTATAGTTTGATGAAGTTTTTTTGAGTGTTTTCCAAGTTCTAACATATCACCCAATAATAAATATTTTTTTCCTTTGTTAATTTCAATTTTATCAAAATTTAAAATTGCAGATTTAAGAGACAACGGATTTGAATTATAACTTTCATCTACCAAGTTTAATCTTTTATTATTAATCTCAATTTTAGCAATATCTCCTCTACCATCTGGTGTTTTAAATCCCATAAAAATATTTTTTTTCAATTTAGATACATCTATAAAAATACTCATTACAGCTAAAGCAGCTAAAATATTTAAGATATTATTTTGAAAATTATTAGAAATAAAAAAATAAGTTTTTAAATTATTTACTCTAATTGTTGCTTTAAACTTATTGTTAATTTTCTTTATACTTACCAATTTTATATTGGCATTTTGATTATCAATACTAAATGATAAAATCTTAAGTTTTCTTTTATTTGCTATTTTTTTATGTAAAGTATAAAAATTATCATCAGCGTTTAGAACAACAGATCCATTAATTTTTGTATTATTAATTATTTCTGATTTTGCTAAAGCAATTTGTTTTATATTCTTAAAATTCTTAGCGTGTGCATAATTAATATTGGTAATCACGCTAACATCTGGTTTAACAATTTTAGAGAGAAAATCAATTTCACCCTTTTTATCCATCCCAATTTCTAAAACTCCATAATCATTTCTTTGATCTAAATTAAAAAGACTTAACGGAACTCCATACTTATTATTATAAGATTTAGGTGAAATACCGACTGTAGATATCTGTTTTAATGTATTGCCCAACAATTCCTTTAATGTAGTTTTTCCACAGCTACCTGTTATAGCAATAATTTTTGTTTTTATATTTTCTCTATATAGCTCAGAACTTTCAGTTAATAATTTAAGAGAGTCTTTGCTTTTAATTTGACGAGAAATATTTAATTTTTTTTCAATTTTATTGACTACTGCAACTGATGCTTTTTTTTTGAAAGCTTCACTTATAAATTTGTTACCATCGTTTTTTTTTCCCTTAATTGCAAAAAAAATATCATTTTTTTTTATTTCTTTTGAATTAATTCTAGCTTTCTGCAAAGAGATTTGGTTAGATATTTTTTTTTCTGCGCTAAGCTCGTTAAGTATATTAACCTTTAAATTATTTGATAATTTTAAATTTTTAATTTTTATTGCATCAAGGATAATTTTTTTATCTGAGAAAAAAATTTTTTTAACACCAATTTCTTGAATTTTTTCGTGACCTTTTCCAGCTACAAGTAAAATCTCACCTGTATTTAAGTTTTTTATTGCCTCTGTAATTGCTTTGGCTCTATTAGAATATTCCAATACTTTTTGTTTTTTTATTCCCTTTTTAATGTCTTTTCTTATTTTACTAGGCTGTTCTAGTCTTGGATTATCATCGGTGAGATAAATTTTATCAGAAAAAAGATCAGCAATTTTACCCATTTTAGCTCTTTTATTTTGATCTCTATTTCCACCACAGCCAAACACTAGAGCTATTTTATTACCTGGAAACTGTTCTTTGATATTTTGAAGACAAGTTTTTAAAGCATCAGGTGTGTGTGCATAATCTAAGATTACCTTTGAGTTATTTTTTATTCTACCAACTCTTTCAAATCTTCCCTCAACAGACTTAATTTTTGGTATTGCATTAAGTACGTCTTCAATATTGATACCACTTTTGATTGAAGCAATGACTGACATTAATACATTCTTAAATTGAACTTTTCCTATCAAATTAAGTTTAATTTTATGAATTGAATTTTTATATTTTATGCTCAACAATTGGGACTCATCCTCATATTGATGAGATAAAAATTGAAAATCATTTTTTTTATCTAATAATGAGAAAAGATTTAAATTTTTATTGGTTGCTATATCTTTTATTTTTTTGAATTCTGGTATTTGTTCATCGGTTATTATATTACCCCTTTTTTTTATTAATTTTTCAAACAGATATAGTTTTGCTTTTAAATAATTTTTTGTATTTTTATGATAATCCAAATGATCTTGTGATAAATTTGTAAATATTCCTGTATTAAACAATAATCCATCTAGCCTGTTTTGACTTAGACCATGGCTTGATGCTTCCATAATGACGTTATTAATATTTTGTTTTTTTAATTTATTTAAAATTTTACTTAATTGAATTGGGTCTATTGTAGTGTTAGATAAATCTTTTTTATATTTTTTCGATTTAATCCCTAATGTTCCAATTGATGCGACTTTTTTATTACTTAAATTTAATATTTGATAATAAAAATCAGCAATAGAGGATTTTCCATTTGTACCTGTAACTGCAATAATATTATTTGGAATTTTGTTATTAATTTTAAATGATATTTCAGCTAGTAACTTTCTAATATTATTTGAGTGAATAAATAAAATACCATTTTTTAGTCCATTAATTTTTTTTTCAGTTACTACTATTTTTGCACCGTTAGAGATTGCTGATGATATAAAGTCATTTCCATCTATTTTATTTCCTTTAATTGCAAAAAAAATATTATTTTTTTTTATTTTAGAACTATCAAATGAAATCCCTGAAAAAAAAAATTTTTTATAAATAAATTGAGTGTTTTGAAAATAATCCCCTAGGAACATAATTAATTAATTTCTAGATATTTTGTGGCTAAAATAGGCCCAATTTTGTCCATTATTTTTCCAGCCACCTCCACTGAAGTCCATCCTGCTGTATTATATAAGGTTCCCTTCCAGCCACCTTTTTGATGTCTATATTTGTAATAATAATCTTTTGCCTTTTGAGGCGTGTCTAACATAACCACAAAAACGTATTGTGGATTTGATGTTGGAAATATCGAAGCGAATGTATTTATCTTTGCTTCGGAATAAAATCCATCTTTTGGTTGATCAGCAGTTCCTGTTTTGCCACCAATCTCATAATTTGATACATCAGCAAATTTTGCTGTGCCCTCCTCTGTATTTACAATTTTTCTTAAAGCCGTAACAACTTGTTCGGAAACTCCTTTATTAATTAATCTACTTTTTTTTTCTTTAGCTTCGGTAGTTTTTTTAATTAAACTCGGCTTAATATCATAGCCACCATTAGATATTACAGCATAACCTTTTGCTAACTGAAGAATTGTAGTTGCAACTCCATGACCAAATGAAGCTGTAGCTAATCTACATTTACCAAAATTATAATCTTTTTGTGGAGCTATTTCATCTATATCAAAATCAATTGGACTTAATATACCTACTTTTTTTAAAAAGGATTTATGTTTTTCTGGTCCTACTAACTGAGCAATTCTAACAGAGCCAATATTGCCTGATCTAATCAAAATCTGTTCTGCTGTAAGATCTGAGGGAATTTTATTGTCATATTCTCCAATCCTATGTTTGTCACAACGAATAGATTTTGGTAAATCTAAGAATTCTGTTTCTGGTTTTATTAAATCTTCGTTTAAAGCACTTGCAAATGTGAATGGTTTAAAAACTGAGCCAAGCTCATAAGTTCCTTTAGTTACTCTATTAATAAAATTAACATCAGTTATATTTTGTCTTTCATTAGGATTAAAATCAGGTAATGAAATAAGTGAAAGTATATTTCCATTATTCACATTCATGAGTATTGCAGCACTACCTTTGCTTTTAAAAATTTCTTGATATTTGATTAGTTCTTTTCGTATTAAAAATTGCACATCTTTATCAACTGTGAGTTTTACTGGTTTTTTTGAATTTCTAAGAACCTCATCAAATGATTTTTCTAAACCTGAAATTCCATTATTATCATCATCTATTTGACCAATAATATGACTAAAAAGATTTTTTTGAGGATACATCCTTAAAACTTTTTCCTCAGGTTTTATAGAATTATCTCCAAGTTTCATTAATTTTTCATAGTTTTCCTCTGAGACTTTTTTTTCTAGCCAAAAAAATTTTTTTGTATCAAGTTGCTTTTTAATTTTATTAAAATCTTTATTTGGAAAAATGATATTTAAACTTAATAAAAGTTTTTTCTTATCTATTACGTCTGATGTCTTGATGCCTATATCTATAGATTTGACTGTTTTAGCTAAATAATTGCCATTAATATCAATTATATCAGCTCTATAGAGTTTATTGGAAAATATTGGCACATTATTATTTATTTCAATCTTAGATTTACGAGATCCAAGATGGATTAAATGAATAGTATAAATTAAATAAATAATAAAAAAGAAAAAGAATACAAACGCCACTCTATTAAATTCAATATTTAAACTTGTATTATTTTTTTTATAATCAAAATTATTTTTATAATCCTCAATAATAATTTTTGATTTTAATTTTTCCATTATTCTCTAATTATTTTTAAATTTTTAATTTCTTTATCTTTATTTGTAATTTTAAAGACTTTTATATTTTCAATTTTTTTTTGTACTAAATCATTTTCAAAATATAATGATTGAAACTCTAGTAATTTGTCAGAAGAACTCAGGTAATCAAATTCTAACTTTATCTTCTCAAGTTCAGAATTTAAAACTCTAATATTTTCTTTTACAGTGAAAATTTTATCTTCATTTTTTTTGGCAGAATTTTTAATGATTGCGGTAGATAAAATTAATGAAAAAATAACTAATACTAGAATAATTTTTTTCATAACTTATTTCCAAA
>JAFJTK010000112.1 GCA_017880265.1 Candidatus Pelagibacter sp.
TTTTCAGACTCTGATACATTAATATCTATAAAGTAAACTTCTGAACCTTGTTCACAAAAATGTTCAACAATTGAAGCTCCTATACCTGATCCACCCCCTGTAACAAATACTCTTTTATTTTCTAAATCATAATATTTTACTTTCATTTTCCTAATCCTCCACTAGTTACAAAAATATTTATCAGTATTATTTATAATTTTTATTTGATTATTGTTCTTAATACTGTTTTTATTATTATTATTTATAGAGTATTTAAATTAAAAATATATATTTTATTTAGCTTTATAACCTAAACCAATATTATTAATTTTTTTACTCACATCCATAATTTTTGGATATTCATAATTTAATCCTAAAAGCTGTCGCACTTTTGGACTAGAATTATTTTTAAAGTCTTTGGACAAATAAGTAACTAAATCTTCCACTGGTTTTATATATTTAGGTAAAAACTCTATCAATAAAGCTGCTCTTTGGTGATTTGATTTATTTGGTGATGCTCCATGCCAACAGTTACCATTAAAAAAAACTAAATCTCCAGGATTAGCAATCATTTGTTGTTTATTTGAAAAGTCATCATTTTCATTTGGATAGTGTAGTTTCTTTTGTGATCCTGGTATGTATGCAGTCGCTCCTGATTGTTCTGAACAAACATCTAGAGGTATAGTAGCCTGACAGTTTTGTGCAAATGAACTATTAAGACCCATAGGAAAAGTCTCACTATTATATAAATCCCAATACGGATAATCGATATGTAGTTCTTGACCTATAGATCCTGGTAACAATCTACTTGCGCAGTAAGATCCACAAAAAAACTCTGAACCTAAAAGTTTAGACATTAAGCTAAAAATAATGTCATTTGTTATTAATTTACTAAAAACCTCTCCTTTACCAAATAAATTCCATATCCTTTGTTGTAGTTTAATTTTATCAGATGCTTCAGCTTCAGCATTAAAGTGAGTTTCTTTTTGTTCTTCTGTATCTGCAAAATGATTAATAATCTCTCTTGCTTCTTTAATATCTTTTAAATTATATGCATTTTCAATAACGATAACTCCTGATTCATGCATTAATTCGTTTATTGCTTCAGTAATATTAAAACTATCTCTTGAGAATTTCCGCATAGATAAATTTTAAGTGAAAAAGAATTAAAAAAAAATAAAAAAAATTATAATTCTAATTCTTTAGCTAGATCGCCAATTTTAGCACCACCTGCCATCAATCTTTTTACCTCTTCATTACCAAGGTCTGCAGACAATCCTGAACCAATTACTTCTCCCAAACTTAAAAAAGTAAATCGATCAGCTATCAGACGTGCATGAATTTCATTATGAGTAATAAGTATAATTGCAATATTTCCAAAATTTTGAACTTTTTTTATTGTTTTTAAAACTTCCATTTGCTGCTTTTGACCTAATGCTGAAGTAGGTTCATCTAATATTAATATCTTTGCACCAAAGTAGATTGCTCTTGCAATAGCTAAGGTTTGTCTTTGTCCACCAGACATTGTTCCAACTGGTTGATTAGGGTTTGCAATGTTAATTCCAATTTTAGACATTTCTTCTGTTGTTATTCTATCCATCTCATCCATTTGCATTAAACCAAATGCGCCAGGTCCTTTTGTTAATTCACGACCAAGAAAAAAATTTCTTGTAACTGAAGTTAAGGCATTGAGAGCTAAATCCTGATAAACTGTACCAATGCCTGCATCAGATGCTTGACGTGGTGAAGTAAAGTTAACAATTTCTCCATCGACTTTTATTTCTCCACTTGTCATAGGATGAACGCCAGATAACACTTTAATCAAAGTTGATTTTCCAGCTCCATTATCACCTAAAAGAGCATGAACTTCACCTGGGTAGACATCTAAAGACACACCATTTAAAGCAGTAAATGCTCCAAATTTTTTAACTAAATTTTTTATTTCAATTAATGGTTTTTTATCCATTAGATATTCCCCATAATTCGTTTCCTAATATTCTCATTAGTAAAGGCGGCAGTAACAAGAACTGCTCCAAGGAACACCCTATAAAATGATCCATCAATTCCAGGGATATAAAAGAAGGCTTCTTTTGCTATTCCAAAAATAATTGTACCTAGAATAATTCCACCTATTGTTCCAAAACCTCCTGTTAACACAACACCTCCAATAACCGCTGCAGCAATTGCTTCTAATTCTTTTAGATTACCTTTAGCTGTATCCGCAGTATTAACTTCAAAAACCTGACATGCCGCAAACATGGTTGCACAAAATGCAGTATTCATAAATAATGCAATCTTAACTTTATTTGTTGGCACACCGTTAGCCTTTGCAGCATTAAGGTTTCCACCAGTTGAATAAATCCAGTTACCTGCTTGAGTTTTACTCAAAATAAAATAACAAATAAAAGCAATAAGTCCCCAAATCATTAAAGCAGAATACATTCCCTTAGCGAAGATGTTTCCAAAGTTATTTACATTCCAATCTACTGTATAATATAGCCAATTAAATACTGGCTCCATAATATCGCCTCCAAAGAAATTAGCCACTGGTCTTGCAGTAACTATGGTGTCGATATAAGCTCTTGCTATATCAATATCAGTAACCGCTTTTGCCGTAACTGCAGGAACATCAACTCCAGCTTCAATTTTCTTTGTCAAAATTTCTACCATTGAATCATTGCCAGATTTTTTTGCCCCAGCTAAAGATTTTTCTAAGGTTTCAATCATTTTTGTTGAATTTATTTCAGTTTTGAAAGCTGCAACTTTTTCGTTCACATATGTTAGTTGCTCAGTTAATTTTGCAACAGTGCTAGCTGGTGCGGTGCTAAGAATTTCTAATAATTGGTCATTTGGTAAAGCTTTAGCCGCATCTCTTTCCATTTCCCCAAGACCTGGTACATTTATAATATTTTTGATATCTGGCAAATCAGTAACAGTCGTTGATCCTGCAGTTTGATCTGGAGCTCTATTAAACGCTCTATAGGATACCTCTGTTAAACCTCTTAAAAAGAAAAGTCCGCCTAGTGTTACAATGAAAGAAGATATTCCACTTTTAACAACTATCCATCCCTGTATCCATCCAAAAGATACAGTCATACATAATGTAATTAATATTGCTAATAATGGTGAAACATCTCTAATTTCAAATAATTGAAATCCCTCAAAATGAAAACCTCCTTCAAAAGAGATGTAGGGAATAACAACAGCAAAACCCCATTTTAGTATCATTGCCATAACACCACCGGCAAAACCGATCATTGAACCAACTGAAAGATCAAATTCACCTGCAATAATTAACATTCCAGCAGCAAGTGCTACGATTCCTAATTGAGCAATTACCCTAAAATTATTTCTAATTCCTAAAGCGTTAAATCCTTCACCAGAGAAAGGGTTTAGAGAAAATTCTCCTTCTGGAATTGAAAAGTATCCCAACATACAAAAAAGTAAGATCATTACCCCCAAAGGTCCAACCTCTGGACGAGCCATTAATGCAGAGTACCATTTTTTTTCACCTTGTCGGTCTGACTCTTGTCTTGGTTTTTTTGTTGTTGATGTATTCATTTTTAAAAAGGTTTTTTAATTCTATAAAAAAAAAGGGCCGATTAAATAATCGACCCTTTAAATTATTACAGACTATCTGTCAATTCCTGCTAAAGCAGCAACTGAAGAAGCGTTAGACTTGTCAACGAAGCCAGGTCCTGATGGGATGTTAGCTCCTGGTAAAAGTCCAGCACTGTTGTTGTACAAGTGTAATACGATAACTGGCATATAACCTTGTAGTCTTTGTTGTTGATCGATTGTGAAAGCAACTCTTCCAGATCCGATTAAGTCCATAACCGCAGGACTTAAGTCAAAGCAAGAATGGTGTACTGTCATACCAAGATCAGCTAAAGCTTTATCAACAGCTTCACATACGTGAGGTCCTACTGAAAGGATCGCATCGATATCTTTGTTAGCTTGTAAAGCAGCAGTAGCTCTAGTTTGAATAGTTGCAGGGTCAGATGTAGTATCAGTCATTTGCATAGGAACTGCAGAACCGTAACCTTCACATCTGTCAACAAGAGCTGTGTTGTATGCTTCTTGAATCATACAAAGTGCTTTAGAAGCACCTTCAGCTTTTGCTCTTTCACCAGCTTTTTGTCCAGCAAGTAATTCAGGCTGACCAACGTGCATTAAAGCACCTAGGCTAGCAGAAGACTCTAAACCAGAGTTCATTGTAATTACTGGAACACCAGCAGCAACAGCAGCTTTAATAGCTGGGCCTAATGCATCTGGATCTGGTAAAGAAATTACCATACCATCTGGTTGAGTAGCTGCAGCAGCTTGAATTGAGCTTGCCATATCAGCCATATCAGCAGAAGGGTTGTAGATGTATTCGAAGTCAGCACCGATTGCTCTAGCTGCATCTTCACCACCTTTTTGAACTACAGGCCAAAAAGGATCTTTTCCTTCACCATGAGTTATCATGACGTATCTTTCAGCGAACGCAGAAGTTGCAAATAATGCAAGAGCTGCAATCGAAAGTATAAGTTTTTTCATTATTTCTCCCTTTTAAATTAATTTAAAAAAGGAAATATAACTAGTTTGAAGAAAGATCATAACAAAAAATATAAATACAACTTTTAATTGATTTTTTTTCATCAATATTTTTTCCCTACTTTTCTAGGTTTTAGTAAGATTGGTATTTTCTAAATTAAATTATAATGAGAAATCTAATTTAATATGTCGCGCTTCTTCCTAACCTTGCAGCACCACGAACACCGCTGGCATCACCATATTTTGGTTTTAAAAAAACACCTTCGTATTCTCTTCCGATAACAAATTTCCTCACTAATGAGTCTATTTCATGTAAAAAATCAATTTCATTTGAAACGCCTCCTCCAAAAACGAAAGCGTCAGGATCTAAAATATTTATTATACTTGAAAGTGACATTGCTAAATTTACCTTAAAATCATCTATAAATCTCTCTGCATCTAAATCATGTTTTCTATTTAATTCAAAAATTTCATTTGTTTTTAAATTTTTTCCATAAAGTTTATTAAATCTTTTTGCTAAACCTAAGCCAGATAAAAAACTTTCAATCTCAGCTTCTCTTGGATTAGTCGAGTCAAAATTTTCTTTTTTAGCAGCAAAATAAGGAATTTGATTATGACCCCATTCTCCAGCAACACCATTGGGGCCACTTACTATTTTTTTATCAATTACTAAACCACCTCCAACTCCAGAGCCCAAGATTATACCATAAACAATTTTGTAATGTTTGCCTGCTCCATCTATAGCCTCTGACAAAGCAAAACAATTTGCATCATTTTCACAAAACACTTCTTTGCCAAGTGCTTTACGTAAATCATTTTGAAATGGTTTTTTTTCTAACCAACTTATATTGGGAACGTTTTTAACTAGCCCTGTTTGAGGAGAGTGAACCCCTGGATGACAAACACCAATTGGAAGTTCTTGTTTAAACTCTTGTTCTAATTGTCTATGAATATCTCTTATTGAAGTAATAATTTGAGTGTAATTTTTTGGACATGATATTCTAGATCTGTGTTTTTCTTGTCCATCTTTTTCAAGTAAAACACTTTCAATCTTAGTTGCACCTACATCAATTCCAACTTGCATAACTATTAATAAGTTGCTCTACCACCACTTAGATCAAATACTGCGGCAGTTGAGAAAGAATTTTCTTCACTTGATAACCAAGCAACTAAGGAAGCTAACTCTTCTACCTTGGCAAATTTATTTCTTGGTATTTTTGAAAGCATATAATTAATATGTTCTTCAGTCATTTGATCAAAAATTCTAGTTTTTGCTGCAGCTGGGGTAACGCAATTAACTGCAATGTTTTTTTGAGCTAATTCTTTACCCAGTGATTTAGTTAATCCTATAACTCCTGCTTTCGAAGTGCTATAAGCGCTTGCATTTGGATTTCCCTCTTTACCTGCAATAGAGGCAATATTAACAATTCTTCCATAATCATTTTTTG
>JAFJTK010000107.1 GCA_017880265.1 Candidatus Pelagibacter sp.
GGAAAATTGTAACTAAAACTTCTTTGGTAAAAAATTATTGTCCAGCAGAAGAGTATCATCAAAAATATTTAGAAAAAAGATAACATGTCTTTAGTTGATACAAATTGGTTAGAGAAAAACATTAATAATGTAAAAATTATTGATTGCTCCTGGCATATGCCTCAGGCAAATAGAAATGGCTTTGTGGAATATCTAAATGAGCATATACCAAATGCAATTTTTTTTGATCTAGATAAGAATTCAAAATCAAATACTGACCTGCCTCATATGCTAACTGATTTAAACTCATGGAAAAAAATTATGGGAGATATGGGTATTGAAAATAAAGATGAAGTTGTAATTTATGATAATTCAGATGTAATAAGCTCATGTAGATGTTGGTATAACTTAATCTATTTTGGGCATGATCCAAAACTAGTTCATATTCTTGATGGTGGATTTAAGAAATGGAAAAAAGAAAATAAAATCACAGATAATAGAGAAGTAATCACTAAAAATTCTATCTATTCATGTGAAGAAAATATAGAGCTTGTTAAAAGTAAAAAACAGATAGATGAAAATATTAATAAAAATGATTTCACGGTCATTGATGCTAGAAGTAAAGAAAGATTTGAGGGTAAAGTTGCTGAGCCTAGAAAAGGTTTGAGAAGTGGTTCAATTAAAAACTCTTTATGCTTACCTTTTAAGGAATTAATTAATGATGATCATACATTCGTTAGCAAAGATGAAATTACAAAAAAATTTAAGTCACTAAATTTTGACCCTAGTAAAAACCTAGTATTTTCATGTGGTTCAGGGGTAACCGCAAGCGTTTTGGCTCTAGCTTATTCATTAATAAATGATAAATATATGCCGACTATATACGATGGCTCATGGTCAGAGTATGGAAAGAATTAATTTATGAAAACATCTACAAAAGTAACAAGTATAGTAATTATATTTTTTTTAATCATAGCAACCGTAATCATTGGCAGAACAATGATAGGGAATCATTTTAAAAAAAAATTTAGTAAAAGACCCCCACCAGGAATAATAGTAACCACTACTGAAGAAAGAATTTTTGAAAATATTATAAGTACATATGGAACTGCAGCTCCAATTCAAACTCAATCTTTTAAAATTGAAAAATATGAAATACTAGATCCGATAAATTTTAATCAAAAAGTCAAAAAAGGAGATGTAATTGCTAACCTTAAGAACAGAAAAATAATTGCACAATTTGATGGAGTTATTGGAAAAAGAGAATTTTCTGAAGATTTAGAAGTTTCAAAATCTTCTATACTAGTTAACCTTGAGGATAGTAGTTCAATTTATTGTGATGTAGATATACCTGAAATTTTTGTACCATTTATTAAAGTAGGATTACCAGTCGATATAAAATTTTCTGGATATAAAAATAAAATTTACAAAGGAGAGATTGACTCTTTTGCAAGCAGAATAAGCGAAGATACTAGGGCTTTAACTACCAGAATAAAGATGGATAATATGGCTGGCGAAATACTTCCTGGTTCATTCCTAGAGATTTCAATTAAATATGACATTAGAGATGGTTTAAGCGCACCAGATACAAGTACAATAGTTGAAGGTGAAAATGTTTATATTTATAAAGTTGATGAAAAAAACAAAGTGATTAAAACAAAAGTAACTATTGGGGATAGATATTTAGGTTTTGTTGAAATTTTAGATGGACTAAACAATGGTGATAAAATTGTTGCCGAAGGAACTAAAAAAGTTAGACCAAATTTAACGATAAGACCAATTGAAAAAGGATCTAACAAAAAACAAGGAAACTCTGGTTGGGGCAAGAAGAAGGAATCAAAAAATACTGAAGAAAAAAAAGGTAAATTTGATTGGATAAAAAATATTTTTAAAAAATCTGACAAAGAAAAAAAATAACTAAATGTATATAACTGAAGTAAGCATTAAACGACCTGTTGTGGCATGGGTCATGTCTCTAATCTTAATTATATTTGGAATATTTGTTTTTTCAGAATTACCTGTTCGAGAGCTTCCAGATGGAATTCAACCTCCTGTTGTTCAGGTTCAAACAGACTATAAATCAGCATCAGCAGAAATAATTGATGAAGAAATTACTCAAAAACTAGAAGATGTAATTGGGGGAGCTGAAGGTATAAAAAATATAGATTCAAGCTCTTTAAATGGAAGAAGTAGAATTAATATTCAATTTAATACAGATATAGACTTAGATGATGCAGCAAATGATATAAGAGAGAGAGTTGCTCGAGTTGTAGATAATTTGCCAAGTGAAGCAAATCCTCCACAAATTTTAAAACAAGCCGCAGGTTTTACAACTACCATGTGGGTAGCGCTGTCATCTCCCACTTGGAACGATCTAGATCTTGGAGATTATGCTGAAAGATATCTTGTAGATGCATTTTCAAGTGTACCTAATGTAGGAAGAATTTTAGTTGGTGGATTACGAGAACTAAGTGTTAGAGTTTGGATAGATCCAATAAAATTAGCTGCAAACAATTTAACAATACAAGAGGTAGAAAGAGCACTTAGAAATGAAAACATTAACCTTCCTGCCGGGACATTAGAGGCAAATAATAAAGATTTAACTTTAAATATCGATAAATCTTACACTAGCATAGATACAATTAAACAGCTTCCTATTCAAAAAAATAAAGAAAAAATAATAATTCTTTCTGATGTTGCAAATGTGGAATTTGGTCCAGTTTCAGAAAAAACTTTATTTAAAGCACAGAGTAAAAATGCATTGAATTTAAAAACTGTAGGAATAGGGATTTATGCAAAGAGTGGTGCTTCAACCGTAGAATTATCTAATCAAATAAAAGTTAAAATAAAAGAACTTAATAAATCTTTACCAGATGGGCTAAAATTAGAAATAGCTTTTAACAGGGCAACGTATATTGGAGCAGCGATCGAAGAGGTATATAAAAGTTTAATTATTGCTTTTGTATTGGTTGTTTTAATTATTTATTTATTTCTTGGTAATCTTAAAGCAGTAATTGTTCCAGCAGTAGCATTACCAGTTAGTTTAATTGGTTCTTTTCTTGGACTATATATGTTTGATCTATCAATCAATATATTTGTATTATTGAGCTTTATTTTAGCAATAGGAATAATCACTGATGACTCTGTAATTATGACTGATGCAATTTATACAAGGATAGAAAACGGTGAAACACCATTGGTAGCAGCATACAAAGGTTCAAAACAAATTACTTTTGCTATTATTGCAACTACATTAATTTTAGTTGCAGTATTTTTACCATTAATTTTTATAAAAGGAATTTCTGGAACATTATTTAAAGAAACTGCTATAGCACTATCTTTCTCTATTGTAGTATCTTCTTTTGTAGCATTAACTTTATCTCCAATGCTAGGAAGTAAATTCTTAAATAAAAAAGAAAAAATTAATTTTTTTGTTAAAAAATTTAATATTGGATTTAAATCTTTTACAGGATTTTATATAGACTCACTTAAATATTGGATAAATAAGAAAAAAACTATTTCTGTATTTATAATCTTTGTCATTTGTGCATCTGGATATCTTTTTAATTTTTCAAAAAAAGAGTTATTGCCGATGGAAGATAGAGGCTCTTATTTAATAATAGGATCAACTGATGAAGGAAGTTCATTTGAATATACTCAAGAAAAAGCACAAAAAATTGAAGCTAGAATATTAAAGTTATTGCAAGCTGAAAATAGTCCTTATGAAAGACTAATAATGAGAGTTCCTGGTTTTGGTAGATCAGCAACAACTTATAATACATTTATTATAATTGCTTTATTAGATGAGTGGAAAAACAGAGAAAAAGGAAGTCAAACAGTCTTAAGAGAAGCTATTGGACAAGTAGTTTCAGTTCCAGAGACTTTTGCTTTTCCAATATCTCCTCAAGGAATAAGGGTTTCAAGCTATAACAAACCAGTACAGATGGTTATTTATGGATCAAGTTATGAAGAACTTGAGGAAATCCAAAGCAATGTATTGAGAGAACTCAGAAAAAATAGGAGTATGTCTCGAATTGAGAGTGATTACACAAAAAATAAACCTGAAGTTAAATTAATCACAAATAAAAATCGAGCTAACGACTTGGGTGTATCCACTGAAAACATAGGAAGAACTCTTGAAACACTTTATGGTGGTAAAAGAGTGACTTCTTTTAGTAAAGAAGGCAGAGAATATCCAATTATATTACAACAATATTTAGCTGACAGAAGAGATAAGGATGGTTTGTCTAAGATCTTTGTTAGATCTGAAACAACAGGAAAATTGGTTTCTATAGCAAGTCTTGTTGAGTTTAAAGAAAAAGGGACTGCAGAAGCATTACCAAGATATAATCGTCAAAGAGCTGTTACGATTTCAGCTGCTCTTTCTGAAGATTACACTTTAACAGAAGCAATTAAATATTTAGAAGATGTAATGGTTAAAGTAGCACCTCAAAATCAAATTACTTGGAAAGGGAAATCTGAGGAACTTAAAGAAACAACTAATGAGATTTATATAATTTTTGCTCTAGCTTTATTAACTGCTTATTTAGTTATGGCAGCAACATTTAATTCTTTTGTTCACCCATTTATAATTATTCTAACTGTACCACTCGCTGTCTTTGGTGGATTAGTTTTTATTTTACTTTTAAATAGCTCAGTAAATATATTTTCACAAATTGCATTAATTATACTCATAGGTATATCTACTAAGAATAGTATTTTAATTGTAGACTATGCTAATCAATTAAGAACCACTGGTATTAAAATAGAAGAAGCTTTGATTAAGGCTTGTCAGCTGAGAATTCGACCAATAGTAATGACTTCTTTGAGTACTATGATCGCAATGCTACCTCTAGTAATAGGAAATATTGGGCCTGGAGCTGGTGAAGGCTCAAGATTAGCTGTTGGATCTACAATTTTAGGAGGAATGATAATTTCAACCTTCTTTACTTTGTACGTAACTCCTACAATGTATCTTACTCTTGCAAAAAATACTAAGCGTATTGATGCGGTAGATATTGAGTTAAAAAAACAATTAGACTAAAAAATAATATATTTATTTGTGGATAAAGAATTTTTACATTCTTTTAGTTGATTTTTATAAACATTAGATTGTTTCTCAACTCTTTTTGCTAAATTAATTATTTTTTTATTTTTTTTGTAATGTTTATAATTTCCCCATCCTTCATGATAAGCAACATACTGCTTAAAGGCATCAGTTTTAGATATATTTAAAATGGAACTGGATTTACTTGTATACCACCCAATAAAATCAACACTATCCTTAAACCTAGTTCTGACTGCGAGTTTATTTCCTGTTTCTTTTTTATATTGCTCCCAGGTTCCATTTACAGCTTGAGAATATCCAAATGAAGTTGAGGGTCTTTTATAAGGAATTACTTTAAAAAGTTTTTGTCTAGGTGGTTTTGCAAGCCAATCAAAATCTGATTCCATTTTTATAATAGCAAGCTGTAAATAAACAGGGGTTCCCCATTTTTTTTCTGATTTACTTGCATGTTTAAACCATAGATATCTTTCATTAAATATTGAACAACTATTTGAAGTATTCTTTGGTATTGAAGAACAGGCAGAAATAAAAAATATTATTATAAGCAATGAATTAAATCTTAAAAACTTCATATAATTTAATTAGTAGTCATATTTTATAAATTAATTTAAAAGATTAACAAATGAGTTATTTAATTTTAGTCAGACATGGTCAAAGTGTATGGAACCTAGAAAAAAAATTCACAGGCTGGGTTGATGTAGATTTAACTGAAAATGGTAAATTAGAAGCTAAAAAAGCGGGCAATCTAATTAAATTAAAAAATATCAATGTTGATATTTATTATTCATCTTTCCAATTAAGAGCAAAAAATACCTTAAAATTAATAAAGCAAGAGTTACATGATACGAAAGTTTCGAAAGAAGCTTGGCAACTAAATGAGCGACATTATG
>JAFJTK010000115.1 GCA_017880265.1 Candidatus Pelagibacter sp.
TAATGAATGATAGATTAAAAACTATTGTTGATTTAGAAAAATATCCTATCCACAATTTATCTTCTAGCAAAATACAAAAATTAATTAAAAAATGTAAAGACGATTTAGATCAATTTAGTTGTTCTACTATTCCAAATTTTATTTTACCAAAATCAATTGAAATTATGAATTTTGAATTAGAGAAAAAAATTGATAAAGTTTTTATGTCTAAAAAAAGTATTAATCCCTATCTTAATTCTAAGGATGACCCATCCTTATCTTCTAATCATCCTAAAAGAACTTTTATGGAAAGGGATAATGGATATTTAAACTCAGATCTGTTTGACAAAAGTTCTGAAATGAAATTTTTATATGAGCAAGATGAATTGTTAAAATTCGTATCAGCTTGTTTAGGCATTTCACCAATATATAGATGGGCGGACCCATTAGCTTGTCATGCATATAATGTGATGAGACCGGAAGGAATTCTGCCTTGGCATTTTGACAGTTGTGAATTCACACTGAGTATAATGATACAAAAACCTGATGAGGGTGGAATTTTTGAATACTGTCCTTTTATCAGAGAGCCTGGAAATGAAAATTTTGATGAAGTTAAAAAAGTACTTGAAGGAGATAGAACAAAAGTTAGACAATTAAAGCTGGAACCTGGTGATTTACAGATATTTAAAGGTAGGTTTACAATGCATAGAGTAACCAAGGTAAAAGGAAATAAACCAAGATATCTCTGTATCCCAGCTTATGTGCTAGATCCTTGGAGAGTGAATACTCCAGAACATTCAGAAGCTATTTATGGAAAAGTATTACCAATTCATATAGAAAGAAATCAAACAAGATCAGACGGACTTGCAGATTAATATGACAACTAATATTAAGATAAAAAAAATAACTAATGAAATTGCATCAATTATCATTGATGAACAAAAAACATATAATTCATTATCTTTTAAAAATTTAACTGATTTACTTAATGCATTTAAAAAACTTGATGCAGACAAAAAGATAAAAGTAATTATTTTAGAAGGTGCTGGTAAAGGATTTAGTGCGGGACACAACTTAAAAGAAGTAAGAGGATTAAATAAAAAAGAAAAATATCAAAAATTATTTAATCTTTGTTCAAAAGTTATGCTGCAAATCGTTGAAGGTAGAAAACCAGTGATTGCTAAGGTGCATGGAGCAGCATTCGCAGCTGGCTGCCAATTAGTTGCAAGTTGTGATTTAGCTTACAGCACGAATGATACATTGTTTGCAACACCTGGGGTTAATATAGGATTGTTCTGTAGCACTCCAATGGTTGCTGTTAGTAGAAAAATTCATAGAAAGCCAATGATGAAAATGTTGCTAACAGGTGAACCAATTAAAGCAAACTATGCAAAAGAAATTGGATTAATTAATGATTATTTTTCAAAATCTAAATTAGAGAATGAGGTATTAAAAGTTGCTCAAACTATTGCATCAAAATCAAATTTAACAATTAAAATTGGCAAACAAGCCTTCTATAAGCAATTAGAAATGCCATTAAAAAAAGCTTATGCCTATACTAGTAAAATGATGACAATTAATATGATGGCAATGGATGCCAAAGAAGGGATCTCTGCATTTTTAGAAAAAAGAAAACCAAAATGGAAAAATAAGTAATGAAAAATAAAAAAAATATTTTGATTTTTATTTTTATTATTGCTGGGATGTTTTTTATTTTAAGTTTTAATGATCATAATTTTAAAAGAGCGGTTGATGCATGTCTTGCAGGAAGTCAAAAATTATCAGAATCTAAAATTACAGACTTAGAAGAAGCCCGTAAATTTTGCGAAGACCAGATTAAAAAAAATAAATAATTAATGTCAGAAATAAAAGATATTCTCTCAAAACATAAAACTATTGCAATGATTGGTGTTAGTAAAGATCCTAAAAAACCATCAACCATAGTCATGAAGTATATGCAAAAATATGGATTTAAAGTTATTCCAGTTAATCCAAGAGCCAAGGGTGAAAAAATTTTAGGTGAAGAAGTTTTTGAAAAAATTACAGATATTAAAGAGCCAGTTGGAATTGTAGATGTTTTTAGACCCTCTAAAGAAGCATATGCAATAGCAGAGGATACAGTTAAAATTGGTGCAAAAGTATTATGGCTTCAGCTCGGTATTAGAGACGAAGAAGCAAAAAAGTTAATGGATAAAAATAATATTGATTATATAGAAAATAAATGTACTAAAATGGAATATCAAAAATATTTTTTAAAGAAGATGCAAGCATTTCCAGTTTTGAGCAATTAAATGAATATAGTAAATTTTACCCCAATAACAGCAACCCTTGGAGGAATGATCATTGGTCTAGCAGTGGTGATATTTTTTTTATTTAATGGAAGATTAGTTGGAATTAGTGGAATTGCCTCAAACGCTTTAACTGAAAAAGATAATAAGTTTGATAATTTATTGTTTTTGCTTGGATTAATATTAGGTCCCATTATTTATAGTTTATTTACCAGTAAGGAAATAAACATTACGATTTCAAATTCTTTTATTTTATTAATATTTGCAGGATTGCTAGTTGGAGTAGGTACAAGAATTAGTGGTGGTTGCACAAGTGGCCATGGAATAAGTGGCATAGGAAGATTTTCATTAAGATCAATTATTGCAACCATAACATTTATGATTGTTGGTATTCTAACAGTGTTAATTAAGAATTTTATATGAACAAATTAATTTCATTAATCGCTGGTATTATCTTTGGAATTGGATTGGTTGTGTCCGAAATGGTTAATCCAGCAAAAGTATTAGCGTTTTTAGATTTATTTGGAAATTGGGACCCTTCATTAGCATTTGTTATGATTGGAGCTTTAGTTGTTTCATCTCCACTATTTCATCTTATTAAAAACAAAGAAAAACCTTTGTTAGCTGAAAAATTCAATTACTCTAATAACAAAGAAATAAACAATAAGCTAATTATTGGCTCAGCTTTATTTGGTGCAGGTTGGGGACTTGGAGGACTTTGTCCTGGTCCTGCAATATCGTCTCTTGCACTTTTAAATATTAATTCAATAATTTTTGTTTTTGCTATGTTTATTGGATTTTATTTAGTTAAATTTTTTAATCTCAACAAGACTAGTTAGATTTCATATTACTTTAATTAAAGTATAATATTTTATTAAAAATATTTGTATGAACAAATTACTTAAGTTTTTAGATAATACTTTTTTAGATTTAGGGCGACAGTTTAAATGGAGTTATCTGCCTCCATTAATGGTTTATGTTGCAGCAGGTATTTCTGGTTTAACTGGAATTGTTGGAACTTTTTTTGTTAAAGATTACTTAAATTTATCTGCTGCATTTCTTGCAGGATTAGGATTTTGGGCAGGAATTCCATGGGCTTTGAAAATGCCATTAGGTCATTTAGTTGATCTTATCTGGGATAGAAAAAATTATATGGTTTTTTTTGGTGCATTTTTAATAGCACTAAGTTTGCTCATTATGTATGGACTTATAATTCATACTGAAACCTTAGCTCAAATTTTTTCAGTAGAAACTTGGTTTGTAATTAGTGTAATTTTAGCCCCGGTTGGATATGTCGTGCAAGATGTTGTTGCAGATGCAATGACAGTTGAAGCTGTACCATTAACTGATGAGAGTGGAAATGATTATAGTAAAGATCAAATTAAGATCATGCATACAACAATGCAAACTCTTGGACGTTTTGCAATTATTGGAGGCACTGTTTTAGTAGCACTAGTAAATGTTATTTTATTTAGAGACGTGGATAGTTTAGAACAGTCTGCTAAAATTGCTCTATACGGTAAAATTTATATATATGCATTAGTTATTCCAGTTGTTTCAATTTTAGGGGTACTTTTAGCAAAACATTTAAGAAATAAAAAAATTGAAAATTTAAAATCTCTAGGATTAGAATTTAAAGAAGAGAGAGGGACAGAAAAAACTAAGGTTAATTGGTGGATTTTGGGAGGTAGTTTAATATTTGTTATTTTCACTTTATCAATTGGATCTTTTAAAGTTCCCTTTGCTCAAGAAATAGTTTTTATCGGTTCAGTTATCATAATTTTATTTTTGATGTTTAAACTCATAAAAGAGTTACCAGAGAATTTAAGATTAACAATTGTTGGAACAGCAGTAATCATTTTTATATTTAGAGCAATGCCAGGTCCTGGACCTGGTTTAACATGGTTTGAGATTGATGAACTTGGGTTTAATGAACAGTTTTTTTCAGTTTTATCTCTACTAGCTTCAGTTTTAACTTTAGCTGGAATAGTTTTATTAAGACCATTTATGGCTAATAATTCAATTGCAAAAATAATAGTTGTACTAAGTATTGCTGGTGCAGTTTTATTTTTACCTAGTGTTGGGATGTATTATGGATTTCATAATTGGACAGCCTCATTAACAGGTGGAATTGTTGATGCAAAATTTATTGCACTGATTAATACAGCCTTAGAGTCCCCTTTAGGTCAAGTATCAATGATCCCTTTATTGGCTTGGATTGCAAAAAATGCACCCTCACATCTTAAAGCAACTTTTTTTGCTGTCTTTGCATCTTTTACAAATTTAGCTCTTTCTGCAAGTGCCCTTGGCACAAAGTATTTAAATGAAATATTTACAGTTACTAGAGAAGTAAAAGACAAAGTATCAGGTGAAATTCAAACTACTGCTGATTATTCTGAACTTGGAATATTATTAATTGTTGTTACCTTGCTAACATTAATTTTACCCATTTTGTTTGTTTTTATAATTAATAACAGCAAATATAAAACTCAAGAATAATCAAAAAATTCATTAGTTATTTCTAATTATTTTGCTATTAGAAGATATGAAAAAAATTTTTTTAGTTTACGGTCATTATAATGATAAATCTTTCAATGCTGCGATAAGAGATACATTTATAAAAACAGCTGAAGAAAAAGGTAATAAGGTTGATACAGTAGACTTATATAAAGAAAAATTTGACCCTGTTTTTGCTGGAGAAGAACCTGGTGAAGATGTTTTAAATCACCGTCAAAGGATAGAAGAATGTGATACCATCGTTTTAATAGCACCTATTTGGAATTTTAGAATGCCTGCTATTGTTGAAGGTTGGATAGATAAAGTTTTAGCACCACCTTGGGCATTCAAATTTAAACAACTTTGGGGTAATTATGGATATCCAATAGGTAATTTGAGACAAAAAAAAGCAATAATTTTTTGCACTTATGGCTCACCAAGACTAGCTATCACAACTTTCTTTTTAAATTTACCTATTAGAAGATTAAAAAGAGGGGTTTTTCATATGTGTGGCATATATAACATTGTCTATAGAAGATATTTTGCAGTACCCTTTGTCAGCGATGCAAAGAGGAAAGAATTCTTAGAAGATGTTAAGAAGACTGCAAATAATATTTAAAGTATTATTCTTTGTTTCTATTTTTTCAGCTTCAACAAATGCAGAAATTTTAAAACCTAATAGCAACATTAAGCCTTCAGAAGTAGTTAAAATCCAGCTAAGTGGACTTCAAAAAAATGATCTAGAATTTAAAGATGGGGGTATTGAGCAAACTTGGAATTTTGCTCATCCAAACAACAAAAAGGTCACTGGCCCCTTACCGAATTTTAAAAGAATGATAAAAGGAGATGCTTATCAAATGATGCTCAACCATCTAAGCCACACTATTACAGAGCTTGGAAGTAGTGACAAATGGGCTCAATTTGAAGTCATAATTTTAGATAAAGATAAAATCTACCACAAGTTCAATTGGCAGGTTGAGAAGTACACTCTGGATGGTGTGCTAAAGGATTGTTGGTTGACGACGATGGTGTCAAATCCAATCCCACTTGGTAGCTCAATTTAATTATCCACAGATACAATTTTGTTTCGTTATTTCAAAAAATTTAGTAGGAATCGCGAATGAAAACAAAAACTAAAGTCGTAGTAGTTGGTGGCGGTGTAGTAGGCGTTAGTGCTCTTTATCATTTAGCAAAAAAAGGTTGGTCAGATGTAGTGCTCGTTGAGCGAAAAGAGTTAACCTCAGGATCAACATGGCATGCCGCAGGATTATTACCTTTATTTAATATGAGTTATTCAGTTGGACAACTTCATAAATATGCAGTGGACTTGTATAAAAAATTAGAAGAGGAAACTGGAAAAAATGTTGGCTTTAGTGTTGTATCAAATATTCGTTTAGCAAGCACCAAAGATAGAATGGATGAGTACCATCAATACGCTGGTGTTGCTCAAACTATCGGTGTGGATGTAAAATTTTTAACACCTGATCAAGTAAAAGAAATTTGGCCTTTATGTCATACAGATGATTTAGTTGGTGCAATCCAACATCCTGAAGATGGTTATATTCAACCAGCTGATTTAACACAAGCAATGGCAACAGGTGCAAGAAATATGGGTGCCGAAATTTATAGAAATACAAGTGTGCTTTCAATGAAACAAACTAAAGATGGTTGGGTTGTTGAAACTGATAAAGGTTCTATTGAGTGCGAACATGTAATTTCTTGTTCAGGAAATTTTGCAAGACAAACTGGAAAAATGGTTGGATTAGATATCCCGGTAATTCCTGTTGAACATCAATACATTGTAACTGAACCACATCCTGAAATTCAAAAAAGAAAAAAAGATGGTTTACCAGAAATGGGAGTTCTAAGAGATAGTGATAGCAGATGGTACATGAGAGAAGAAGCGGGTGGATTAATTTTAGGACCCTATGAAGATGGTGCACCAGCTTGTTATGTTAATGGACCATCAAAAGATTCAGAGTATGAATTATTTCAAGAAGATTTAGATAGATTAGCACCACACATTGAAGGTGCAATACACCGTGTTCCTGCATTTGGAGAAGTAGGTGTTAAAAAAGTTTATAACGGAGCAATTTGTTATACACCAGATGGTAACCCAATAGTTGGTCCTGCATGGGGTTTAAAAAACTTTTGGATTAATGAAGGACATAGTTTTGGAATTACTGCAGCCGGGGGAGCAGGTTGGCAATTAGCTGAATGGATTGTTGATGGTGAACCAACCATTGATATGCTTGGTGTTGAGCCTAGACGTTACGGTGATTATGCCACAAAATCTTATTTGAAAACTAAAAATGAAGAAGCTTACAGTCATGTATTTATAACCCATTATCCTGATGAAGAAAGACCAGCTGCAAGACCTTTAAGAACATCTCCTTGCTATGAGAGAATGAAAGATTTAGGAGCAGTTTTTGGTCAAAAATTTGGATGGGAAAGACCTAATTTCTTTGCAACAGATGGCATGGAGCAAAAAGATGATTGGTCATTTAGACGATCAAAGTGGTTTGAAGCAATTAAAAAAGAGTGTCAAAACGTAAAAGACAATGTTGGCCTTCTTGATATGACGGCATTTGCAAAATGTAGAATTAAAGGACCAAAAGCAGAGGAATTTTTAGATCATTTGGTTGCAAACAAACTTCCTAAAAAAATCGGAAGAATTGGATTATGTCATGCACTAAATACTAAAGGTGGAGTTCACTCAGAATTTACAATTATGAGAGAAGCTGAAGATAGTTTTTATTTAGTATCTGCCGGTGCAAATTTAAGATTAGATCATGACTGGATTAAAAAATGGATGCCAGAAGAAGGAGTTATATTTGAAGATCTAACAAATAGTACAGGTGTATTAGTTGTTGCTGGTCCTAAATCAAGAGAGTTACTACAAAAAGTATCTACTGATGATTTTTCTAATGAGAATTTTAAATGGTTAACTGCACAAAATGTTGAAGTTGGATATGCTCCAGTAAATGCTATGAGAGTAAACTTTGTTGGAGAATTAGGTTGGGAACTCCATCATCCGATTGAATATCAAAATCATATTTTTGATAAATTGATGGAAGCTGGAAAAGACTTAGGTCTTAAACCTTTTGGTATCAGAGCAATGAATAGTTTAAGATTAGAAAAATCATATAAATTAGTTGGAACAGAACTTTCAATTGAATATTCACCTTATGAGTCTGGTTTAGATAGATTTGTTCATCCAAACAAAGGAAACTTTATTGGATTAGAAGCTTTGAATAAATGGAGAGAAAAAGGTTTTGACAATAAGCTTATTACTCTTGAAGTTCATAATACTAAAGATGCTGATGTTTTAGGAAATAACCCAATTTACAAAGATAATAAAGTTGTTGGCAGAGCAACAGGAGGTGAATTTGGTTTTAGATTGGATAAATCAATTGCTCTTGCAATGGTTAAACCAGAGCACGCAAATGTGGGCGACAAATTACAAGTTGATATTTTAGGCGAAATGTACGACGCTACAGTAATTGAGGAGAGTCCATACGACTCTGAAAACAATTTATTAAGAGCTTAATGAAAATTTTAGTCGCTGTTAAAAGAGTTATTGATTACAACGTTCAAATAAGAGTTAAAGAGGACGGCACTGGTGTTGTCACTGACAATGTTAAGATGTCAACTAATCCACCAGATGATAATGCAATCGAAGAAGCAGTTAAGATTAAAGAAAGTGGAAAAGCTACAGAAGTAATTGCTGTTACAGTGGGTGAAGAAAAGGCTCAAGAGACTGTAAGAAAAGCATTGGCGGTTGGAGCGGATAGAGGAATTCATGTTAAAGCAGAGGGTGTAATTGAACCCATCGCTGTTTCGAAAATTTTACAAAAAATTGTTGATAAAGAAAAACCAGATTTAGTATTTATGGGTAAACAAGCAATTGATGATGACTGCAACCAAACAGGACAAATGTTGAGTGCTTTATTAGATTGGCCACAAGCAACTTTCGCCTCAAAAATTGATGTGAAAGATGGAAAATTAGAAGTGGTTAGAGAGATTGACGAAGGTTTAGAGACTATCGAAATAAATACTCCAGCAATTGTAACCTGTGATTTAAGATTAAATGAACCAAGATATGCTTCTTTACCAAATATAATGAAGGCGAAGAAAAAACCAATTGAACAAATAAATGCATCAGACCTTGGTGTTGATGTTGCTCCTAAAATACAACAAATTAAAGTTGAAGAGCCACCAAAACGAAAAGCAGGAATTAAAGTTTCAAGTGTTGCTGAATTAGTTCAAAAATTAAAAAATGAGGCAAAAGTTATATAATGTCAGTATTATTAATCGTAGAGCATAACAATAAAGAACTTAAATCATTTACTTTAAATGCTGTAACAGCAGCATCTCAAATTGATAGTGATGTTCATGCATTAGTGATCGGAAATAATTGTGGGGATGTTGCAAAAGCTGCATCAGAATTACCTTTGGTTAAAAAAGTAATCTCAGTTGAAGCTGCTTATTATGAAAATTTTTTAGCAGAAAATTTTGCTCCAGTGGTGACAAAACTTGCAGATAATTATTCACACATAGTTTGTTCAGCAAATACCTTTGGTAAAAATTTAATGCCGAGAATAGCTGCTAAATTAGATACTTCACAGGTTAGTGATATTATTAAAGTAGAGTCAGCGGATACTTTTGTAAGACCTATTTATGCAGGAAATGCATTTGCAACGGTTAAAAGTACTGATGCTAAAAAATGTGTTACAATTAGACCTACTTCTTTTGATCCATGCGAAAGCTCTGGGGGTTCAGCACCAATTGAAACGGCTGAAGCAGCAGATGAATTTTCATTAACTAAATTTGTTAAAAGAGAAGAAATAAAATCAGATAGACCAGAACTTGGTACAGCAAGAATAGTTGTCTCTGGTGGAAGAGGGATGCAAAGTGGAGATAATTTTAAATTAATTACTTCTATTGCTGATAAATTAAATGCAGCAATAGGTGCTTCAAGAGCTGCAGTTGATGCAGGATATATTAGTAACGATCATCAAGTTGGACAAACAGGTAAAGTAGTTGTCCCAGATTTATATATTGCAGTTGGAATATCAGGAGCTATTCAACATCTAGCAGGTATGAAAGAGAGTAAAGTAATTGTTGCAATTAATAAAGATGGAGAAGCTCCAATTTTTAGTGTTGCAGATTATGGTTTAGAAGCAGATCTATTTGAAGCCTTGCCGCAGTTCTTAGAAGAGCTGAACAAATTAAACACTATACAAAAATAATTCTTAAAGATAAAAATATCATATGACTAGAGAGTCGATGGAATATGATGTTGTTATAGTTGGAGGAGGTCCTTCTGGATTATCTACAGCTATTAAACTTAAGCAGCTTGATCCTAATTTAAATGTTTGTCTATTAGAAAAAGCCTCCGAAATTGGTGCTCATATTTTAAGTGGTAATGTTTTTGAAACAAGAGCATTAGACGAACTTTTACCTAATTGGAAAGAACTTAATTCACCAATCAAAACAAAAGTATCTAAAGAAAAGTTTTTATTTTTGGGAAAAACTAAATCATTAAGCTGGCCAACATGGTTACTTCCTAAGGTTCAGCAAAATCACAATAATTATATAATTAGTTTAGCTAATTTATGTAGATGGTTAGCAGAACAAGCAGAAGCGTTAGGAGTTGAAATATTTCCAGGATTTCCAGCAAGTGAAATTTTATACAATGAAGATGGATCTGTTAAAGGTGTCGCTACCCAAGATATGGGTATTGATAAAGAGGGTAATAAAAAAGATAGTTTTGAGCCTGGAATAGAATTACTAGGCAAGGTAACTGTCTTTGCAGAAGGCTGCAGAGGTCATTTAGGAAAACAACTGATTGAAAAATTTAATCTTTCAAAAGATAAAGACCCTCAACAATATGGAATTGGTTTTAAAGAAATTTGGGAAATCGAAGATAAAAATCACGAAGAAGGAATGGTGATGCATACAGCGGGATGGCCATTAGATAACAATACTTATGGAGGAAGCTTCATGTATCACGCAGAAAATAAACAAGTATTTTTAGGGTATGTTATAGGCTTAGATTATAAAAACCCACATCTTTCACCTTATGATGAGTTTCAAAGATTTAAAACTCATCCATCAATTAAAAAGATTATTGAAGGAGGAAAAAGGATTACTTATGGAGCTCGAGCATTAATTGAAGGTGGGCTTCAAAGTTTACCTCAAATGTTTATGCCGGGAGCACTACTAGTTGGTTGTGATGCAGGAACATTGAATATGCCTAAAATTAAAGGCTCACATACTGCAATGAAAAGTGGAATGATTGCAGCAGAGACAATCGTTGATAAAATTAAACAAAATAAAGATTTATCTAATTATGAGGAAAAATTCAAAAAAAGCTGGGTCCATGAAGAACTTCATGCAGCTCGTAATGTAAAGCCTAGCTTTAGTTGGGGTTTAATTCTTGGAATAATATTTACTGGTATTGATCAAATTTTATTTAAAGGGAAATTACCTTTTACTTTAAAACACAAACATGCTGATCATGAAACTTTAAAACCAGCCAATGAAATGCCAAAAATAGAATATCCAAAATATGATAATGTTATTACTTTTGATAAAACAAGTTCAGTTTATCTAACAGGCACAAATCACGCAGACAATCAACCAGTTCACTTAAAACTTAAAGATCCTAACTTACCAATCAATTATACTTTAGAAAAATTTGATGAACCTGCACAAAGATATTGCCCAGCTGGAGTTTATGAGGTTCAAAGAGAAAACGATCAAAATAAATTTGTAATTAATTCTCAAAATTGTATTCATTGTAAAACTTGCGATATTAAAGAGCCTTCCCAAAATATTACTTGGGTTACACCAGAGGGTAGTGGTGGACCTAAATATGGAAATATGTAATTTAAGATAAATCTATTGCAAACTTTTTTAAAGTTTCAATAGGCACATGTTTAAGAGTATTTTTATGAGTTCTTTTTAAAAATACAGGACATCCTTTGCCAGCTTCAACTGCTTTTGCATACCAGCTTGCACAAACACACCATCCATCGCCATCTTTTAAACCAGGAAATCCAAATTCTGGATGAGGTGTAATTAAATCATTGCCTGCAACTTTTAACCATTCTAAAAATTCTGTTGTAACTTTTGCACAAACTGTGTGAACTCCATGATCATTTTCATCAGTGTTGCAACAACCATCACGGTACCATCCTGTTAAGGGATTGTTCGAACACTCTTCTAGATCTTCACCTAGAACATTTTTTTGTTTATCACTCATTTAGATTTTTGTAGGATTTGGCTGACCTTTGTAAACTTCTTCTGGATCAAATTTTTTTTCTTTTTCTAAGAATTCCATTTCTATTTTACGACCATTATCAATTGGTCCCATCGGAATGGATCGGTAAAAGCAAGATCTATATCCTACATGACAACTTGCACCATCACCTATATCAACAGTCATCCAAACAGAGTCTTGATCATCATCAATTCTTAATTCTGTTACTTTTTGAGTAAATCCACTTGTTTTACCTTTGTGCCAAATAGCTTTTCTTGACCTGCTAAAGTAATGAGCTTCTTTAGTTTCAATGGTCTTTTTTAATGCTTCAACATTCATATATCCGTGCATCAAAACATCTTTTGTTTTTGAACACATGGTAATAACAGGTATTAATCCGTCATTATCGAATTTTGGAGATAGTAGATTTCCTTCTTCAATTTCAAGGACATTTTCTCTTTTTTTGAACATATGTAGTGACTATTTAGCATATATCTCGGTATATTAAATATTTTAAAATTAAGTATTTACTGTATAAAAAGGCGCTATGAAATTAGTTAAAGATACTGATAACAAAAATTTAGAAACTAATAAGATTTCAGATAAAGAAGCTGAGGATGCTTTTAAAACTATATTAGCTTGGATGGGTGAAGACCCAAATCGTGAAGGTTTATTAGAAACTCCAAAAAGAGTTGTTAAAGCATTCAAAGAATATTTTGGAGGCTATACAGAAAATGCGGAAAAAATATTAGATAAAACATTTGGTGATGTAGAAGGCTACGACGATATGGTAGTTGAGAAAAATATTTCAGTTACAAGTCACTGTGAGCATCATATGGCACCAATAGTTGGTACAGCTCATGTTGCTTACATTCCCAAAGATAGAGTTGTTGGATTAAGTAAGCTTGCAAGAGTTGTTGAAGTGTTTTCAAAAAGATTACAAACCCAAGAAAGACTTACAATGCAAGTTGCTCAAGCTTTAATGAAATCTTTAGATGCAAAAGGAGTTGCGGTTACAATTGATGCTGCCCACCAGTGTATGACAATGAGAGGTATCAAAAAAGAAAATGCAACAACAGTTACAAATTATTTCTTAGGTCAATTTAAAGAAGATTTAAGTATTCAAAATAGGTATCTTAGATTTATAAGCAAATAATATTGTGTCGGATCAATTTAAAGCATTAATCATCAACCAAGAAGGTGAGAGCTTTACAAGAGAAATCAAATCAATTGATAAAAGTTTTTTAAAACATGGTGACGTAACTATTAAAGTGGATTATTCAGATCTTAATTTTAAAGATGGAATGATTCTAGAAAATGGAGGAAGACTAGTTAAAGAATTTCCGCACATTCCAGGTATAGATTTTTCAGGTACAGTTTTAGAGAGTGAAAACTCAAAATTTAAAGAAGGTGACGAAGTTATTCTGACTGGCTTTAGAGTAGGAGAAGTTTTTTTTGGTGGTTACTCTCAAATCGCAAAAGTCAATGCAGATTTCTTAGTTAAAAAACCTAAAGATCTTACGAGTAGACAAGCAATGATTTTAGGAACGGCAGGTTTTACATCATTGATGAGTGCTTTTGCAATTCAAGCAAGAGAAAGTATTTTGTTAGGTGAAAAAGTTAATGATGTATTAGTAACCGGTGCTACAGGTGGAGTTGGTAGTGTTGCAGTTATGGCTTTAACTAAATTAGGTTACAATGTTACTGCTGTTACTGGAAAAGACTCTAAAGCAGATTATCTAAAATCATTAGGGGCTAAAACTGTTGTAAATAGAGCTGAATTTGACAAAGACCCAAGGTTAATTGATAAAGGTTTATGGGACGGTGTTGTTGATACTGTCGGTGGAAAAATTTTAGCTAACACAATTGTTCAAACAAAACCAAATGGTATTATTGCAGTATGTGGAAATGCAAATAATAATGAACTTAACACAAGTGTTATACCTTTTATGTTAAGAGGAATTAAACTTTGGGGAATGGACTCTGCTAATTGTAGTATTAAAAGAAGAGAGTTTATTTGGGCTGAAGCTTCAAAATTAATTGATTTTGATTTACTAGAAAAATCAATTGTAACTGTTAGCTTAGAGGAATTAATTGAAACTTATCCAAAAATTTTAAAAGGGGAAATTTCTGGAAGAGTAATAGTTGATTTAAATAAATAATGGATTGGGATAAATTAAAAATTTTTCATGCAGTTGCTGAAGCGGGTAGTTTTACTAATGCAACAATTAATTTAAATTTAAGTCAATCTGCTATCAGTCGACAAATTCAAGCTTTAGAACAAGATTTAAAAGTTCAATTATTTGAAAGACATGCAAGAGGATTAACGCTTACTGAAAATGGTGAGTATGTTTTTAAAACAGCACATGAAGTAATCAGCAAACTTAAAGAAGTTGAAACATCACTAGGTGATCAAAAAAATAAACCAACTGGAAAATTAACTATTACAACAGTTAGAAGTTTTGGAACTCACTGGTTAACACCAAGAATTCAAGAATTTATGAGGTTAAATCCAGAAATTGAAATTGAATTAGTTTTTGATGATAAAGAATTGGATTTAAGTACGCGTCAAGCTGATATTGGTATTTTTATGAGAAGACCAAAACAATTAAATTATATTCAAAAAAAATTAGTAGATATTAAATATTATGTTTATGGCTCTAATAAATATCTAGAAAAATTTGGAATGCCAAAAACAATTGCTGATTTAAATAAACATAAATTTATCTCGTTTGGAAAAGGGGCACCGTCACCAGTTTATAATCCTGATTGGGCTATAAAACTTGGAATGCATGATGGTAAAAAAAGAAAAACTGTTATGAAAGTAAATAGTGTAATGGGTTTACTTTTAGCTGTAGAGTCTGGAGTAGGATTAGCAGCATTACCAGAATATTTGGTATCTAATTCAACTAATGTGATTAAAGTTTTACCAAAAACTGAAGGACCAATAACAGAGGCTCACTTTGTTTATCCTCAATCCTTAAAAAATACCGCAAGAGTTCAAGCTTTTAGAAACTTTTTGTTCAGTAAAATAGGTGATTGGAAATAATATCTATTATTGTTGACAATTAAGTTTATCTATGCGATTGATAATCATTCGCAATGAGAATAATTCTCATTACCAATTAATCTAAGAAAATTGTATGAAATTTTGGCTAAAAATAATTGTGATTTTTTACATGATGACAAATGTATCTATAGCGAATGAAGTTAATATTTTTAGTTCACGACATTACGACTCTGACATTGAGTTATACAAAAAATTTACAGAAAAAACTGGGATCAAAGTGAATGTAATTTCTGGAAAAGATGCTGCACTTCAAAAAAGAATAACAGAAGAAGGTAAAGACTCTAAAGCAGATTTATATGTAACTTCAGACGCTGGCAGATTGAGTTTATTTGATAAAAAGGGAATGTTTCAAAATTCCATATCTTCTGTCATAAAACAAAAGGTTCCAGAAAATCTAAGAAGTGAAAACTGGGTAGCAATATCTAAGAGAGCAAGAATTTTGTTTTATTCTAAAGACAGAGTTAAACAACAAGAGCTGAAAAATTTACGATATGAAGATTTAGCCAAACCTGAATGGAAAAATAGAATTGTTGTACGTCAATCAAATAATATCTATAATTTATCATGGGTTGCATCACTCATTAGTAACAATGGCATTAAAGAAACTGAAAAGTGGACAAAAGGGTTAGTTAATAATTTTGCAAGATCTCCAAAAGGTAATGATCGAGCTCAAATTTTAGCGGTAGCTGCTGGAGAGGCTGATCTTGCTATTGCAAATACTTATTATTATGCATTGATGTTATCTGGTCAGAAAGGAAAAGATCAACAAGAAGCAGCAAAAAAAGTATTACCTTTTTTTCCTAATTCAAATGACCGTGGAACACATATTAATGTTAGTGGTGTAGGTATTTTAAAAAACTCACCTAATCCAAAAAATGCAATCACGCTTATTGAATTTTTGTTAACTAAAGAAGCGCAAACACATATTGTAAACAATACTTTTGAATATCCAATTATAGAAGGAGTTGAACCAAATCAATTAATTCAAGATATGGGAAATTTTAAGCAGGATTTAAATACTAATGTTAATCAGTATGGATTATATCTAGGTGAAGCGTTAAAAATAATGTTACAAAGTGGCTGGAAGTAAAAAATGCTAAGTAGATTTAATATCTGGTACCTTAGTTCTTTTTTTATATCTTTAATTGTTGTTGTTCCAATATTAATGATATTTGGAAGTTTCTTTGAAACTACAACAGAATACAGTTCTATTTTAAAGGAAACATTTTTATTAGATTATATTTTTAATTCTTTAATACTTTTATTAGGAGTATTGATATTAACTTCTGTTATTGGGATTGGTTGTGCCTATTTAATTTCATTTTATGATTTCCCAGGAGCAACTTTTTTTAAATGGGCTTTAATTCTATCTTTTGCTGTACCGGCTTACATATATTCATATTCACTAACTGCTTTTTTTGAAAATTTTGGAACAGCTTACTCTTTATTAAAAGGTTTATTTGGTGAGGGTAATTATAACAATTATATACCTAAATTTGATGGAATGATTGGAGCAATTATATCAATATCTTTTTCTATTTTTGGATATGTGTATGTGCTTACTAGAGCTTCATTTCATTATCAGTCTCAAAATCTTATAGATCTTGGAAAAAACCTTGGATTTTCAAAACAAAAAACATTTCTAAAAATCATTTTACCAGCAGCAAGACCTTCAATTGTTACTGGCCTTTCATTAGTTGCAATGGAAACATTGTCTGATTTTGGGTCTGTATCTTTCTTTGGAATATCAACTTTAACTACAGGTATTTATAATGCTTGGATTACATTTGATGATTTAACTTTAGCAAATAGATTATCATTTTATTTGTTAATTTTTATTTTTTTTCTTTTTTACTTAGAAAATGTTTCAAGACAAAAAGCCCAGTATCACACTCCATCAAAAGGAGGTTTTAAGACTAAAACAAAAATTAAATTAAAGGGTTATAAATCTATAATTGCTTTTAGTATATGTGCATTAGTTTTTTGTATTAGTTTTATCTTTCCAGTTACTCAAATGTCTTATTGGACATATTTATTTCCAAAATATTTAATTGAACTAAATTTATTAGAATTATTATTCAATACATTATTGCTAGTATTTTTGTCTTGTTTTGTTTTAATATTACTTAGTTTCATATCTAATTACGGAAACCGTATTACTAAAAGTAAATTGCTTCAAACACTAACAACATTTTCAATTTCAGGATATGCCATGCCTGGAGTAATTTTAGCAGTTGCATATATTTCATTTATTTCATTTATAAATGAAAGTTTATTAGTAAATTTTAATATTAAATCCTTTTTTATAGGATCCATTTTTGGATTAGTAATAGTTTATTTTGTAAGATTTTATTCTTTAGCTAACAATGGAATCAAATCTGGTTACCTTAAGATCAATTATTCTATAGATGAAAGCGCTTACCTTTTAGGCTATTCAAAAATTAAAACTTTTAAAAATATTCATTTACCTTTTTTAAGAAACTCAGTTTTTTTAGTTATTATATTGCTATCAATTGAAATTGTTAAAGAACTACCTATTACTCTTATTATGAGACCATTTAATTTTGATACATTTGCAACTACAGCTTATACTTTTGCATCACAAGATCTCCTTGAGGGTGCAGCTGCTCCTGCTATTATTTTAATATTAATTTCAAGTGTTTTTATTTTACTAACATCAAGATATATTTTAAAGGAACAATAATGAATAATTTTTTTGAAATAGACAATGTTACTTTTATTGCAAGTAAAAAAAATAAAGTTAGTAATGTAACGCTTAAAATTGAAAATGAGGGTGATGTAGTTTGTTTATTAGGTCCATCGGGTATAGGAAAAACTACTATCTTAAGAACTATTGCCGGATTAGAAAAGATTACTTCAGGAAAAATAACACTTAATGGTAAAATTATATCTTCAAATAATAATCACATAGAACCAGAAAATAGAAACATATCTTTATCTTTTCAGGATAATTCTTTATTTCCTCATTATGACGTAAAAGATAATATTAAATTTGGTTTAGAAAGAAATAAAAGAAAAACTAAGCGTCTTAAATTCGATTATATAATTAAGTTTCTACATCTTGAAAACATTTTATCAAAATATCCGCATCAAATTAGCTCGGGCGAAGCTCAACGAGCTGCACTTGCAAGATCATTGCTTTCAATGCCTGATTTATTGTTATTAGACGAACCATTATCTAATATTGATCAAAATTTTAAGGAAGAAATACAAGTAAAATTAAAGCAATTACTTAGAGAGTACAAAATAACAACCATTATTGTAACTCATGACTCTTATGAAGCTTTTTACTTAGGCAATAAATGTGGAATTATCTTAGACGGACAGCTTAAACAATTTGATGATCCTTATAATGTATACCATTTTCCAAATTCTATCGAGGTAGTTAATTTTTTAAACAGAGGAATACTAGTTCCTGCAACCGTTATTGATGAAAAATCTTTAGAAAATAAAGATCTTGGATTAATTGAAGGAGATTTTGTTAAACACTATCCTAAAGGCTCTAAAGTTAAATTGCTACTTCAGCCTGAAGATTTAGAACATGATGATAAAAGCAATCTCAATTTAGAAGTCGTAGATAGAAAATTTAGAGGAACGAATTTTATTTATACTTTGAAAACAAAAAGTGATTTGTTGATTCCAGTTTTCGTACATTCACATCATGTTCATCAACATGAAGTTGAGGAAAAATTTGGGATTAAAAGACCTATTCATATTGATCATATTGTTTGTTTTGACTAATTACTAATTAAATGGAAAGCAAATTAAATTTATTTACTAAAGGCATTATAGATGTTCTGCCTTTATTAATTCCAGTAGTCCCCTTTGGAATTATATTAGGAGCAATTGGAATAGAATTAGGATTTACGCCGTTAGAGACTTTTGCAACTTCTTTTATTATATTTGGAGGAGCGTCACAGATTGTATTTTTACAGTTATTTTCTGGAGGTGCGTCCTCATTAATTGTAATTACTTCAACCTTTGTTGTTAATTCACGTCATTTATTGTATGGTGCAAGCTTAAGTGAATACTTAAACAAACTTTCCTTAAGTTGGAAAATTTTATTATCTTATCTTTTAACAGATCAAGCATATGCAGTATCTAACGTTTATTTTGAAAAAAATAAAAACACTAAATTAAAACATTATTATTTATTAGGCTCAGGATTTAGTCTTTGGTTTGTTTGGCAGCTATTCACCTTAGTTGGAATTTTTTTAGGCTCAATTGTTCCTGAAGAGTTAGGTCTTGCTTATACAATTCCTCTTACATTTATTTCGTTGTTAGTAAGCTATTTTCGAAGAATTGATCATCTAATGATTATTTTAATATCAGGCAGTCTATCTATTCTGCTTTATAATGCTCCTCTAAAATCATATATAATTTTATCTAGTTTTACTGCGTTACTAGCAGCATTTATTTTAATTTTTCTAAAAACTAAGGAATCTAAATGATTTGGTATGGAATCATAATTTCTGGAATTTTAAATTTTCTTACCAAATTTTTATCTTTATCTTATTTTGACACAAGTAAAATGAGTCCAAAGATAAAACAAATTCTAAGTTATGTACCTTCAGCTGTATTTCCTGCAATAATTTTTCCAGGAATTTTTATTGATATAAATGGGTCGTTAGATTTAGAAAATAATCCAAAAATCCTTGCGTCGGTGATAGCAGTGATTATTGGTGTGTTCAGTAAGAATATTTTAGCTACTATTTTTGGTGGTTTAACTGCATATTGGTTCTTAATATTTATTTAAAAATAAAAATCCATTAGTGAAAAAAAAGATATTCAATAACGAACTATTAGGAATCTTGTACATGATTTTATGTCAATTTTCTTTTGCAACAAATGATGCGATGGTGAAGTATGTTTATCAAAGTTACAATGAAATTTTTGTTCTAAATCAAATTATATTTCTAAGAGGAATATTTGCTCTTTTTTTTATTGGATTATTTTTATTTTTTAAAAAAAAATTAGATTTTAAAATTATTTTTTCGTCTTCTCAATTAACCATAAGAGGATTATTAGAGTCTTTTGCAGCTATTTGTTTTTTTATTGGTGTTGCAACTTTACCATTTGGTATGGTTTACGTATTATTAAGCCTTGCACCAATTATTTTAACAACCTTTGGAGCTTTATTTCTAAATGAAAAAGTACGATGGAGAAGGTGGACAGCAGTAATTCTAGGTTTTGCTGGAGTGGTGGTTGTAATTAATCCTAGTGAGTTAAAATTTGGATATTTTTTTATATTTCCATTAATGGCTGCAATACTTTTATCGTTTAGAGATATGTATACAAAAAAAATAAAAGGAAATTTTCATAGTTTACAAATTGCATTTGTGACATGCTTAGTGGTTACAATTTTTTTTGGGTTATTAAGTTTATATAAAATTTATATTTTTAATTTAAATGAACTGATAATACTATTTGTGTCATCATTTTTTTTATCATTAGGTTATATTTTTTCTATAGCAACTATTAAGATTGCCTTAGTTTCTGTAACTTCAACTTTTAGATATTCAGTAATTATATGGGGAATTTTATACGGATATTTTTATTTCAATGAAATTCCAAATACGAACACATATATTGGAGCAGTCATGATTGTAATAAGTGGATTGATAATTATTTCTCGTCAAAAAAAATTAGGTAAAATCAAATAATTTTAAAATCAAAGAAATTAAAATTTGAGTAATAATTTAATAGAATTGATTTATAAAAAGTATATAAGCCCCATCAAATGACTCTTGAAATTACTTGTACTGAATTACTTGAACTATCAAAAAAAAATAAGGGAGCAACTTTACTTGATGTTAGAACGGAAGCAGAGTGGAATTTAGATGGAAAACCTAATGGTAAAGAACTTGGTTTAAACACATATTTTATCTCATATTTACTCGATACTAAAAATGGAAGGGAGCCAAATCCAGATTTTGAAGCTACTGTTGAGAAATTGGATATTGATAAAAATAAAGTAGTTTTTGTAATGTGTAAAAGTGGAATGAGATCATCAAAAGTAGCACAGATTTTAGATCAAAAAGGCTACAAGACATATAGTGTGATAAATGGTTTTGTTTGCTCTGAAGAAGTAAAACCTAGTTGTTGGAAAACATCTGGATTGCCAACACTTTAAATTCTTTTGATCATTTTTTCAAATTTAAGTTATAATTAATCATGATATTCAGACAGATATTTGACTCTAATTCATTCACTTATACTTACTTAATCTCTTCAGGCATAGGCAGGGAAGCATTGATTATTGATCCTGTATTAGAAAAAGTAGATCAATATATAAAATTACTAAAAGAATTAGATTTAAAATTAGTTAAAGTTATCGATACCCACATTCACGCAGATCATATTTCAGGGATAGCTGAACTAAGAGATAAAACAAATTGTGTAACTGTTATGGGCGACAAAACCCCCGCAGACGTTGTTGCAATGAAAGTTTCTGATGAAGAAACTGTTAAAATAGAAGGAATAGATTTAAAAGCTTTATACACGCCTGGACATACTTCAGAAAGTTTTAGCTTTTTAATGAAAGATAGAATTTTCACAGGTGATACATTGCTAATTAAAGGAACAGGAAGAACTGATTTTCAAAATGGCGATCCTAAAGACTCATATAATTCTTTATTTGGTAAATTACTAAAATTACCAGATGATACACTTGTCTATCCTGCACATGATTACAAAGGAGAAACCGTTAGTACGATACTAGAAGAAAAAAAATTTAACCCTAGACTACAAGTAAACTCAGTTGATGAATATGTTGATATAATGAATAATTTAAATTTACCTAATCCAAAAATGATGGATGTCGCGGTACCTAGTAATCTTAATCTTGGAATAGATTTTAATCGTCAAAAAGTTAATAACGGTATTGAGCCAGAGCAATTTAATGAAATAAAAAATGATCCTGATGCTATTTTGATAGATCTAAGAGAGCAGATTGAAATAGATAAAGAGGGAATGATTAAAAATAGCAAAATAGTTCCATTCCCTTCTATGTATGAGTACTTAGATAAAAATAAGGATAAATTAAAAGATAAAAGAATTCTTTTTTATTGTGCACATGGTCATCGATCAACCTTAGCGGTACAAATATCTAAATCATATAATTTTACTAACTGTTGTCATTTAATTGGTGGATTGAAAAATTGGAAAAAAGAAGGTTTAGATTTAATTTAAATAAGTAATTATGACAGTTTCAACCTTTAATTGGTCTTGTAATCATACTTGGAAAAGAAGTGCCATAAATACAGCGTGGTGTTTATTAGGTTGTGCAATAGGAGACTTTGGAACTATATTATTTTTTCAGATTACACAAATTCCATGGCCAGTTATAGCTATTATGACCCTGGCAATTTTTAATGGTTTGATCACAAGTATTATTTTGGAAACCATAATTTTGATAAGACAAAATTTCAAATTTAAAGATGCTTTAAAAACTGCCTTAGGAATGAGTTTTATCTCAATGGTCAGTATGGAAATTGCAATGAATTTAACAGACTATCTTTTAACAGGTGGGGCCATGTTAACTTGGTGGGTTGTTCCTATTATGTTAACAGTTGGATTTTTAACTCCATGGCCTTACAATTATTGGAGATTAAAAAAGTTTGGAATTGCTTGCCATTAAAACATACTAATGATCAATAAAAATCTAGCTCTTTTGACAGTTTGTCAGGTCTTTTCTTTTACGGCACCACCAATAACTGTTTTTATTAGTGGTATTGTGGGACTAAAAATTTCTCCAATTGCATCTCTTGCAACATTACCAACTTCACTTTCAATTGTTGGAACCGCAGTATTTACTATTTTTGCAGCGAAAATAATGAGTAAGATTGGAAGAAAAAAAGGTTTTATTTTATCATCTATATATACAAGTTTAGCTTCATTACTTGGTGCATATTCAATTTATTCAGAAAATTTTATCTTATTTTGTTTTTCATGTTTTGTAATTGGAACTGGGATAGCATTTACACATCAATACAGATTTGCGGCGGCTGA
>JAFJTK010000132.1 GCA_017880265.1 Candidatus Pelagibacter sp.
AATTTTATATATTTGGAATGATCAAGATCTCAAAAGTAGAGAGTTAGAAATAAATATAAGAGATGAGCTAGGTGTTAAGCAACAATTAGTAAATAAATCTGAAATTCATGATCTAGAACCACATATAAAACCCTTTTATCATGCGGGCGTTTATTATCCATACGCAAGACACGCAAGAAATCCAAAAAAAATTCTTTTAAAACTTTTTGACTTGTTTTTAAAAAAAGGTGGAAAATTTAATAAAGTAAATATTAAAGATATTAATTTTGATGAACAAAAACCGGTTTTTAAAACAGAAAATCAAAGTTTTATTTTTGATAAAGTTGTGATTGCTTGTGGAGCTTTTTCTAAAAAATTAACTGATAATTTAGGTGAAAGAATTCCTTTAGATACTGAAAGAGGATATCATGTTCATTTTAAAGGGTGTGATCATCTTTTAAATAGACCAGTTATTTTTTCAAATAGAGGATTTGGAATTACTCCTATGGAACAAGGTTTAAGGGTTGTTGGAACTGTTGAGTTTGGCGGTTTAGATAATCCATTATCAAAATCGAGAGTTAAAAATTTAATCAATAATGCAAAATATATGCTTGGAGACCTTCCAGAACATGAAGATGAATGGCTTGGATTTAGACCGTCTTTGCCAGATTTCCTTCCAGTAATGGGTCCATCCAAAAATCATAAAAATGTTTTTTATTGCTTTGGTCACCATCATTTAGGTTGGACATTAGGCCCAATATCTGGAAAGATAGTTTCGGGAATGATAGCTAACGAAAATACTAATTTAGATTTAAAACCTTATAGCTCATTAAGATTTAGCTAGGTGAGCAAGAACACCAAAGCATACCTAATGTTGGTTTGTGCAACATTATTTTGGGCTGGTAACTTTACAATTGGTAAGCTTGCTTTTTTAGAGAACATACCTCCAAATACTCTTGCGTTTTTAAGGTGGACTCTGGTGTGGATAATATTATTTCCTTTCACTTATAAGGAAGTATTAAAACTAAAAAATAAAATTAAACAAAATTTATCATTATTTTCTATTCTGGGTTTTACAAGCGTCTGTATATTCACTTCATTTACTTATAATGCTTTAAATTATACACAGGTAATCAATGCATCTCTTTTTAATACTGCAATACCAGTTACTATAATTTTAGTTTGTTTTTTATTAAAAATTGAGAAAACAAATATTTTTCAAATATCTGGTTTATTAATTTCAGTATTAGGAATTTTAGCTATTATAACAAGACTTGATCTCAATATCTTACTGTCGTTAAATTTCAATAAAGGAGATTTATTTATGATTGGAGCGATAATTGCTTGGGGAATTTATTCTGCTTATTTAAGAAAACAAACTTTCAATGTATCTTTGCTGGCTCTTGTTCATATAATTTGCACCTTTGGATTAATATTTCTTTTACCACTGTTTATTATAGATGTTGTGCAGGGTAAAACTGTAGAGATGAGTTCAAATCTTTTTTACATCCTAATTTATATTGCAATATTTCCAAGTATTGGCTCTTATTATTGTTGGGCTGGCGCTGTTTCAATCATTGGAGCAAATAGGGCAGGAATTTTTTTATCATTAATTCCTTTATTCAGTACAATATTTGCAATTTTATTTTTTAATGAAAAATTTTTATTTTTTCATTTAATTGGCTCTATTTTAATTATATTAGGTTTATTTTTATCAAACAAAAAAATTAAAAATGCTTAAAGTTGCAATATTAGATGATTACCAGAACGTTTCACAAGAGTTTGTGGATTTAAAAAAATTATCAGGAAAATACGAATTTAAAATCTTTAGTGAGCCTTTTTTAGATGAAGCAGACGCTATTGAGCAATTATCTGATTTTGAAGCATTATTAATCATGCGTGAACGTACACCAATTACTAAAAATTTAATCGATAATCTAAATGATCTTAAATATATCATTACCAGTGGATCAAGAAATAAAGCAATTGATTTAGAAGCAGCACATAAAAGAAAAATTATAGTTTGTGGAACTGAGATTAATTTTAATCCAACTTGTGAGCTTACTTGGGCTTTAATTTTAGGTTTATCCAAAAATTTAAAAACAGAAATTGATAATATGTATCAAGGATACTGGCAGACAACAGTTGGTTTTGAATTAAGAGGTAAGATTATTGGTTTAATTGGACTTGGAAGAGTAGGTTCTCAAGTTGCAAAGATTGCAAATGCATTTGGTATGCAGGTAATAGCTTGGAGCGAAAATCTAGATTTAGATAAATGTAAAGAGTTGAATGTATTACCATGTAGTAAAGAGGATTTAATTAAAACTTCTGATTATATTTCAATTCATGTTCAAGGAGGAGAGCGATATAAGGATTGTATTACCATTAAAGAGTTTGACCAAATGAAGAAGACAGCTTTTTTAATTAATACTTCACGTGGTCCAATCGTAAACGAAGATGATTTGATAATAGCTTTATCTACAAATGTAATTATGGGTGCTGGAATTGACGTGTATGAAAAAGAGCCTCTACCTGAAGGAAATAAACTAAGATTTTTACCTAATGCATTACTTACCCCACATATTGGTTATGTAACTGCAGAAAATTATAGTATTTTTTATACCCAGATGATTGAAGATCTTGAAGCATGTGTGAATGGAAAGCCTATTCGTGTTATTGAAAAATAATGGAGCTACCAGTAGTTAATCATAAAGATTATGTTGCTAAAATTGGAGATGATCACAAATTTCCAATTAATAAATTTGGTGAACTAGCTAAATATTTGATTGATAGGAAAGTTGTAAATAAATTTCATAATCCTGTTGCTTGTTCTTTTGAGACTTTAAATAGAGCTCATTCAAAAAATTACATTAACGATATAAAAAATAAAACCCTAGACGAAAATGGAATTAAAAAAATTGGTTTTCCTTTAGTAGATAGTGTGGTGCAAAGATCTTTAGTTGCAACTGGAGGCACTGTTTTAGCCTCAAAACTTGCATTAAATTATGGGCTTGCCTGCAATACGGCAGGGGGTAGTCATCATGCTAATTACAATGAAGGAGCTGGCTATTGTGTTTTTAATGATGTAGCCGTTGCTGCTCATTATTTATTAGATAGAGGGTTTGCTAATAGAATTTTAATTGTAGATCTAGATGTTCATCAGGGAAATGGAAACTCAGAAATATTCAAAGACAATAGACATGTCTTTACTTTTAGCATGCATTCAAAAACCAATTATCCTGCTAAAAAATCAATGAGTGACTTAGATGTTGAACTTGAGGATAATGTTGAAGATGAAGTCTATATAGAGACACTAAAATTTAATTTAAATGAACTTAATAATGAAAACTTTGACTTTGTTTTCTATATTGCGGGGGTTGATATTCATTTTAATGACCGTTTAGGAAAATTAAAAATTTCAGATGAAGGAGTAAAACAAAGAGATGAATTAGTAATTGAAAATTTTTTTTCAAAAAAAATACCTATTTGTGGGGTTTTAGGTGGAGGGTATAACAAAGATTTTAAAAAATTAATTGAATTACACTCATTTCTACATCAATCTTGTGCTAAGTTGATTTAAATTATGACAAAAAAAATAAATCCCAATTTAACTGCTGAACAAAAATTAGTTTTATTTGAAGATGGAACAGAACCACCGAATACAAGTGAGCTAAACCATGAAAAAAGAGAAGGAAGTTTTCACTGTGCTAATTGTGGAGAAAAATTATTTGACTCAAGCACAAAATATGAAAGTGGCTCAGGTTGGCCATCTTTCTATCAGTCACTTCCTGATGTGTTTGAAACTAAAACTGACCATTTACTAGGTTATGCAAGAACCGAGTATCATTGTAAAAAATGCGGTGGCCATCATGGACATATTTTTGAGGATGGACCAAACCCAACAGGAAAACGATACTGCAACAATGGAGTATGTTTAGTTTTTAAACCAAAAAACTAATTATAAAATTACTTAAGAAGATCTAAAAGTTTATTTTCTTTTTCTAAAGCTCTTGTTTCATCATAACCACCAATGTGTTGATCATCGAAGAAAATTTGTGGGATTGTTCTTTTACCATTTGCTTTTTTAATCATTTCATCCATTGCACCATCAACTGTTGAAATATCTATTTCTTTATATTCAACATTATTTCTTGTTAATAATCTTTTTGCTGCTTCACAATAATTGCAAAGTGGTCCTGTATAGATAGTTACTGATTTCATACATTATAAATAGTCATTCTTTTTAATTTTACTAGTTATTTCTTTTCTAGAATATTCAAATTTTTTTCTATGTTTAATACTTTTTTGATTAACTCTTTTTCTCCACAATCTAAATGAAGCTGGTTTTACAGATCTTCGCATAATCTTTATTACTTCAGATTCTGTCTTACCTGTTTTTTTCTCTATTTCTTCGAAGGTAATCCTATCAGCCCAGGCAGCCCAAACTATCCAATCTGGGTCATTAACTTCTGGTTCAGGATTTTTAACTCTCGTGATAGGGGTGTGACCTTTTTTTTTCATAAATCCTTTATATTTGAAAAAAATGATTAATGCATTTTTTTTGAAGAATGATATTATGGTCCTTGATAGTCCATCTTAGCCATCTTTAGCTCCCGGTTTTTTTGGACTATCAACCTTTAAAATGTACCCCCTAAATTATTTTCTGTTTTTACAAATAATATTATTTTTATTTATCACTCCTGGAACCCCAAGAATTGTAATTATTTCATATTCAATGAATTATGGTGTGCAAAAATGTGTTTGGACAGCACTAGGTGATATAACTGCAAATATTATTCAAGCAACTTTAGTAATATTTGTAATAGGATCTTTTTTTTCAGAAAACTCAACCTTACTTAATGCATTTAAATGGATTGGAGTAGCTTACATTTTGTATCTAGCTTATGATCTTTATAACACTAGACCTAAAGACGTAAATTCTACAAATATTTCTTCAAAAACTTTTTTTTCTTTTTTTAAAGATGGTTTCTTGGTTGCAGGAACCAGTCCTAAAGCTTGGATGTTTTTTCCTTTAATCTTTCCACAGTTTATAGATTTCAATTCAAATTACTTAGTCCAGTTTATAATTTTAATCACAACTTATGTTGTATTAGATTTTTTATCTTTGATTGCTTATGCCGTACTTGCTCAAAAATTAATTAAATGGATAAAAGCAAATCCAAAAACAATTAATACAATTTCAGCGAGTGTTTTAGTATTTATTGCTGGAATTATTGTTGTTACACAACAATATTAATCTAAAGAATGGTCTTTATTGCCACTTGCAATAGCATTAATTTCTTTATTAAATTAACTATTAATTAATTAATAACTAGAGGAAATAAAATGAAATTAAATAAAATAATCTTAAGTTTTGTTTCTGCATTAGCAATTATATTATCTTCATCTGTTACATCTTTTGCAAAAGTTGTAGGAGATAAGATAGTTTTAGGCTCTGCTATTTCATTAACTGGAAAATATTCATCTAATGGTGTTCATACTCAAAACGGTTACAACATGGCTGTTGATAGAATTAACAGCATGGGTGGTATTAAAGTTGGTGGAAAAACTTATAAGTTTGAAATCATTTATTATGATGATGAGTCAAACCCAAAAAGAGCTGCACAACTTGCAGAAAGATTAATCAAACAAGATGGTGTTGAATATATGCTTGGTCCATACAGTTCAGGACTAACTAAAGCGATAGCGCCAGTAACAGAAAAATATGGTGTACCGATGGTTGAAGCAAATGGTGCTTCAAGATCTTTATTTACCAAAGGTTACAAATATTTGTTCGCTGTACTTGCGCCAGCTAATTTATATCTTGATGTAGCTATCGATTTAGCTGTTGAGAAAAATAATGGAAAACCAGTAACTGTTGCAATGGCATTTGAACAAGATGC
>JAFJTK010000144.1 GCA_017880265.1 Candidatus Pelagibacter sp.
TGCAACCGGAATTCCTGAATAAGTGTATCCATGAAATAATTCAACTGCACCTGTTGGTGAAGCATCCATTACTGCATCATAAATATCATCATGACATGCAACAACTCCCATAGGCACAACACCGTTAGTAGTAGCTTTTGCCATTGTCATAATGTCTGGTGTTACACCAAACTCATGTGCACCAAACTTAGAACCTGTTCTACCCCAACCAGTAATTACTTCATCAAAGATAAGAAGTATTCCGTGCTTATCACAAATCTCTCTTAATTTTTGTAAATATCCTTTTGGTGGAACTAAAGTTCCAGTTGATCCTGCAATTGGTTCAACGATACATGCTGCAATATTTTCTCCACCAAAGTTTGCACAAATAGTCTCAAGATCATTTGCCAAATAATCACCTGTCTCAGGTTGACCACTTACAAATTTATGTTCTGGTAAATGAGTGTGTCTAATGTGTTGAACACCTGGCATTAAAATACTTGCAAACGTTTTTACATTATTAACCATTCCACCAACTGATACACAGCCAATGTTCATTCCGTGATATCCTCTTTCACGTCCTACAAATCTAAATCTTTGTGCGTCCCCTTTTGCTCTGTGATATGCAACAGCAATTTTGATAGCCGTTTCAACTGCAGTTGATCCACAAATTGTAAAAAACATTTTGTTTAAATCACCTGGAGTATGTTTTGCAATTTTTGAAGCTAATTCAAACGATCCACCAAAACCTTGTTGGAACGGTTGAGCATAATCTAAAGTCTCTAATTGTTTTGTTACCGCTTCTGTAATTTCTTTTCTTCCATGACCTAATGGATTACAAAATAATCCTGAGCTTGCATCAATTTGTGTTTTGCCATGATGTGTTTTTAAATAAACTCCTTTAGCTTCAGTAATTAACCTTGGGTTTGCTTTAAAATCTTTATTCGATGTAAACGGCATCCAATGTTCATTTAGTGAATTTGGTACTGAAGTTCTATTTTCTGAGCTCATAAAAGTTTCTCTCTTTATATTATTTTAATTTTGTAATTCTAAATCTAGGGCCTCTATAGACAAAAATAAATAGAAATAAATATAATTATTCTCAATGCAACTTTTAATTGTATAACGTTATTTTTTTGTTTTACATCAATCAAATTTTGAATTTTAATGAGGATAATTTAATTAAATTAACAAGAGGACAATAATGAAAAAAATATTAAGTTTTATTCTTGGATCAATCGTTGCTCTTAATCTTTCTATGTCAGTTGCAAATTCAGCTGCTAAAGAAGTAAGAGTTGCATTCTTTCTAGAATGGCCAACGCCAAACCAAGAAGATAAAGTAAAAGGTATTTACGAAAAAGCACTAGGTGTTCCAGTTAAATGGACTAACTTTTCAAACGGTGGTGCAATGACTGATGCTATGTTAGCAGGAGATATTGATATTTCTTACTCACAAGGTTTAGTGCCTTTCATTAATGCTGTTAAATCAAAAGCTCCTTTAAAACTTGTAGACATTGCTATGGAATACGGAATGGGTGGAACAACTTGTGTTACATCTAATGCTTCTGGAATTACAAAAGCAAATGGTTCTGAGTTAGAAGGTAAAAAAGTTGCTGTTCCACTAGGAACAATGGCTGAATACGTTTTTGACGAAAGTATGAAAGTTATTGGTGCTGACAGATCTAAAATGGATGTTATTCAAATGGACCCAGAAGAAGGTGCTGCTGCTTTAGTAAGTGGTGACGTTGTTATGGCTTGTCTATTTGGTGGTAACTCTATCAAAGCTGCAACTGCAGTTGGATCAAGACTGTTAACAGTTCAAGAAGCTAGAGATGCTGGTATCTTAGGTATAGATATTACATCTGTAACTGACAAGTTCATGAAAGAAAATCCAGGAATGTTAAGAACTTTCATCGAAGTAACTCACGAAGCTAACGCTAGATACGCTGCTGGTAAATCAGATATGAACGTAATAGCAAAAGACGCTGAAATGAAACTTGGTGATATGAAAGAAACAATCGGTGGATTTAAATTTCTAACACCTGCAGAAACTGAACAATCTATGACTTCTGGAAACCTTGCTGGTTTCTTAAAAGGAATGGGTACTCCAGACGGAGCAGTTGATACAAGCTTTTTACCTCTATAATTTTAGAGCGTAAAATAAATTTTAATAGGCGCCAATTAGAAATAGTTGGTGCCTATTTTTTTAAAATATTCTAATATAATATATTCTTATGAGTGATTTGGTTTCTCAAAATCTAAACATGATTTTTAAAACTCCTAAAGGAGAAACTGTTCATGCTTTAAAAGACGTAAACTTTACTTTAAAAAAAGGAGAACTTTTAACAGTTCTTGGTCCCTCTGGATGTGGGAAAACGACTTTACTAAACATTACTGCTGGATTTTTAAGACCCACTTCAGGTCAAATTACCTTAGGAAATAATGAAATAAATGGACCTGGTGTTGAACGAGGAATGGTATTTCAACAAGGTGCTTTGTTTGAATGGCTAACGGTTGCTGAAAACGTGAATTTTGGATTAAGAATGAAAAAAGAAGATCCAATTGAAACAGCTAAAAAAGTTGATGAATGGTTAGAGATTGTTGGTCTTCAAGGATTTGGTAACACTCCTACTTATCAATTGTCAGGTGGTATGCAGCAAAGGGTTGCTCTTGCAAGATGTTTGATCAATGATCCAGATTTAATTTTAATGGATGAACCTTTGGGGGCACTTGATGCGCTTACTAGAGAAAAAATGCAGTCTTTAGTGTTAAAGATTTGGAAAGAGACAGGTAAAACAATTATTTTAATTACTCACTCTGTTGAAGAAGCATTGTTACTTGGAGAAAGGCTTTATGTAATGGCTCCAAGACCAGGTAGAATACATAAAGAGTATAACCTTCCATTTGCATCAATGGGACTAAAAGAAGATTTAAGAGATATCAAAAATTTAAAAGATTTTACCAGTAAAAGAGAAGAAATTTTAACCATGATATGGAATATGGAAGAAGAAATAATGGGTAAAGATACATAAAATGTTTACTCAATTTATAACCTTTGCAATTATTGTGGCCATCATCGGTTGCATTATGTATGGCCGAAAACTTATTCGAACTGAAAAGGTTGATGCTGTTTTTGGAAATCCAGAAAGAGCAAAAGGTGGTACTCACTGGATCATTGTTGGTAGTAGTGTCATATTATTAACTTGGCTTTATTATTCTTGGGATATTGCAAAATCATTTTACCCTCAATCAGCTAATGAATTGTGTCAAGTTGGTAAAGTAAACGACTCTTTATTATCTTTAAAATATTTGTTCCCTATTGAAGAAAGAGAATTCAAAAGCACATCTATTATTAAAGCTGAAAATAAAAATATATCCAAGCTTAAAAATGAAATTCAAAATTCAACAGAAATTAGTGAACAACATAGATCTTTTTTAATTGGATTAATTGATAAAACAAAATCAACTATTCCATTACTAACAAATGAAAATTTATTAGATAATGAAACAAAAGTTAAGATAAGTGAACTTGCAAATAAAATTGATCAATTATCAATAGAATTTCAAAAAGAAGATTATCCATATGAAACTGCAGAACAAAGAAACAAAAGATTACAAGATGCTCAAGCTGAAGGTGGCTGGGGTGCTTCAGGTACTGCTGTAGAAAATACAGTTGAAGTTCCAACAATTCCAAAAACGGATAAAGGATTAAAATTTGATGCAGCTGCTCAAGAGTTAAAAGTGATTAGCGATCAATTCTTTAAACTTAGAAATCATAATTTCCAATACAAATCAGTTATGAAGGAAATTAAAGATGATGTTAAAGCATTTAGAAAAGCAGCATCAGATAATGAAGAAGTAGCATCTACCCTAGCAAAAGATGTTCTTAAAATTGCAAGAAGAATTGAATACGCAAGTATTTTTCCACCCAATACATTAGATGGGATGCAAAAATCGATACTTACTTTTGATGAAGTTCAAAAAAATGAGCAAGGATCTTTAAGACTAGTTGATATTTTTTTATTTCCAGCTGGAACAATTGTATCCAGTGGTCCTAATTGCTCTGAACAAGGATCAGGTAGATGGCTGCCTAAACCATCAGATACACTAAATAAATTTATCCTTTTATCAAAACCAAGTGTTGGATTTAAAAATATCCCACTACTTTGGTTTGAAATGATGGATGTTAGTAAAATAGTTGGTTTTATTTTACCAGATTGGATCGCTGATATAATACCTGGCAAGTACCCAGTACATAATGAATTTGGTGTAGTTGAGCCTAACTTTAAAAGTAAAGTTTTAAGTGTTGTAACTGGTGAGTTTAGTTTATTTAAAATACCCGTTCCAATGGGCCATATATGGGACTCTTTTTTAAGAGTGTTCTTAGGTTTAATTCTTGGAATTATATTTGGTGTACCACTTGGATTGTTTATGGGTCTAAATAGATTTGCAAAAGGATTTTTTGATCCATTAATTGAACTTTATAGACCGGTACCCCCTCTTGCATGGGCTCCACTTATTATATCTGTTTTAGGTATTGATAACGTTGGAAAAGTGTTTTTACTATTTATGGTATCGTTTTCTATCATGATTATATCTGCTAGAGCAGGTGCATCTGGAACTCAATTATCAAAAATTCATGCCTCTCACTCTTTAGGTGCTTCTAGATGGCAAATACTTCGATATGTAATATTTCCAAACTCATTACCTGAGATTTTAACTGGTGTTAGGGTTGCAATTGGTATGTGTTGGGGAACATTAGTTGCAGCTGAGTTTTTAGCAGGAACTACAGGTATTGGTTTTGTTGAAAATGTAGCTAAAAAATACTTCCAATATGAGGTTATCTGGATCACTATTTTTGTAATGGGAATGCTTGGGCTACTATTTGATGTAACTTTGAGAAAACTTATAGACAAATATATTCCTTGGCGTGGTAAAGGATAGTCGTGAAAACTCCAATTCTTAAAAAAGAAATCATTAAAATATTTCAAAAATATGGTCTTAGCAAAGATCATGCTTCAATTTCAGCTAATGCATTAATTAATGCAGAATTAGTTGGAGCCTATGGACACGGTCTATCTCGACTTAAAATGTACTGTGATCGTATTTCAAAAAAAGTAATTAATCCAAAACCTAAAATTAAAATTAAAAAAATTTCTCAATCTATTTCTCATGTAGATGCAAATAACAGTATTGGTTTTGTGGCTGCAGATCTTGGAATTAAAACAGCTATTAAACATGCACAAAAAACTGGTATTGGAATGGTTGCTGTTAAAAATAGTGGTCATTATGGATTATCAGGTTATTACGCTGAACAAGCAGTTAAGAAAAATTTAATAGCAATGATTTATACTAATGCTCCACCAGCTGTGGCGCCCCATGGTGCGCTAAAAAGTTTATTTGGAACAAATCCTGTTTGTTTTGGAACCCCTACTGGATCTAAAGTTCCTTTTATTTTAGATACCTCTATCTCTATGATCAATAGAGGAAAAATTAGAGTGGCCGCAAGAAATAATCAAACAATTCCAGAAGGTGTTGCATTAGATAAATCAGGTAATCCAACAACAGATGCAAAAAAAGCTTTAGCTGGAGTTCAATTACCCATAGCAGGTTTTAGAGGATCAGGTCTTGCTTGGATGGTTGATATTTTAAGTGGTGTATTAACAGGCGGAAATCACGCAGGAAGAGTTAAAGATCCATTTGATGATTTTTCAGGACCTCAAAATATTGGTCATTTATTCATAACCTTTAAAGCAAATCTATTTCAAAAAAATTATAATCAAAGAATAAAAGATAATATTAAAACAATAAAAAAACTTCCAAAAATTAAAGGTGTTAAAGAAATAATGTATCCAGGACAAAATAAGTTTAATCGATATAGACAAAATCTAAAAAAAGA
>JAFJTK010000015.1 GCA_017880265.1 Candidatus Pelagibacter sp.
TATTCTTTCTTCTTCTTAATGTAGCCATTGTTTATCTCCTTCTGTGTCATCAGTGTGTCAAAACAACTTATAAATATCAGAAAGTGAATAAAACAAAGGGGGTCGAACCCTCGACCTTCTCGTTGGCAACGAGACGCTCTACCACTGAGCTATGCCCGCAATTGTTAAAGCTATAGTTAAACTTTTTTTTTAATTCAATCAATACAAATTAACAATAAGATGTGATATAGATTAATACATTATGCAAATAAATAGCCTTCCAAAAAAAATACCTATCTTTCCTTTAAGTAATTTTATTATATTTCCCAAAACTACAGTTCCTTTGAATATATTTGAGCCACGATACATTGATATGATTAATGACAGCATGAAATCAGACAAATTGATAGGTATGATTCAACCTTTAAGCTTAAATAATATTGGACAAACAAACCCTGGTCTTCATCATGTTGGCTGCTTAGGAAAAATAACTAGTTTTAAAGAAACAGAAAACAGTCACTATCTAATTGAATTAAAAGGAATAATTAGATTTGAGATTATAAATGAAATAAAATCTAAAAAAAAATACAGAGAATGTGAAGTAGATTTTAATCGTTTCAATCATGATCTTAATGACAATAAAGAGCAACTAAAGTTTGCTGATTTAGAATTAATTTTTAGAGACTTAAAAACATTATTTGAAAAAAGAGGTTTTATAATAAATTGGAAAGAACTTGAAAAACAAAGTTTAGATGAAACTATAAATGCCTTGGCAATGGCCTCACCATTTAGTCTGGAAGAAAAGCAAGTCCTGTTGGAAGCAGAAAATCTTAATATAAGGAAAAACAAAATAGCAGCTATTCTTAGTACATACACGCACGATGTTTTTGATAATACAACTCTCCAATAAATTAAAATAAAGTACCCTTATCAGCAATTTTAGAAAACATTCTATTAATTGTTGGTTGGCTACCAACAAGTTTAACTGACTTACTTAAAAAATTAGTTCTTGTTTTTCTTTCAATATTAAAAAACTCATGGATTAAATCTATGCCATTTGAAAAAATAAAGTTTTTATGTTTTATTTTATTTTGAAATTCTAAGCCCACAGAGTTATCTAACAACAAACCAATATCTAATCTTTTTTTAATGATCTCTGAAAGAACTTTAATATCTCTAATTGTCATATTAAAACCTTGGCCTGCTAAAGGATGAACCCTGTGTAATAAATCACCAAATGCTAATATATTCTTATGATAGTATGATCTTAAATTAAATGATTTTAACTCAAAATTATTAATTTTTTCTATCTCTTTAATTTTATATTTAAAATTTTTGTCTTTTATTAATTCTTTAATATTTTCTTCTTCACCATTATTTGAATTATGTACGGAATATACAATAGAAGTTTTTTTATTTGAAATTGGTAAAAAAGCTAAAGGTCCTTTTTTTGTAAAAATTTGAACAGCTGTATTATTTATAATTTTATCATGTGAAATAATAGTTGTATACGCAGTACTATTATATTTTTTAGATATTTTTTTACTAAAATATTTTTTTGTAATAGAATTAAATGAATCACAATTTATTACAAGTTCATATTTATT
>JAFJTK010000083.1 GCA_017880265.1 Candidatus Pelagibacter sp.
CGATTTGATGTACATATTGATGAAATCGATGTTAGTCCTGTACAAATTCAAGGACCTAAATCAAAAGCTTTAATGAAAGATCTATGTGGTGATCAAGTTGATTTTGATAACATGCCTTTCTATGGTTTAGCAGCAGCGAAAGTAGGCGGAAGAGATGTTGTTATTTCCCAATCAGGGTTTTCAGGTGAAGCTGGATATGAGATTTATTTAAGAAACTCTACATTGTATGCTGAAGATATGTGGAATGCTGTTCTTGAAGCAGGAAAGAAACATAGCTTAATGGTTATTGCTCCTGCTCACCATAGAAGAATTCAAGCTGGAATTCTTTCATGGGGTCAAGATATGGACAATCAACATAATCCTTTTCAGTGTAACTTAGGTTATCAAGTATCATTATCTGGAAAAGGTGAATGGGCTAAAAAAGGAGACTATGTTGGTAAAGCCGCATTAGAAAAAATGGGCGCTGAACTTAAAGATGGTAAAAAACCTTACAAGCTTCAATTAGTAGGACTTGAGTTAGGTGGAAAACCAATTGAAGAGTATGCTCCTGATTTTTGGCTAATATCTCCTGAGAGTGGTGGAGATCCAGTAGGATTTATCACTTCTCCTTGGTATCACCCAGAGAAAAAACAAAACATTGCAATGGGATATGTACCATTTGATGGAACGTTAAATGCAAATGGATTTCCAAAGGGTAAAGTTGGAACTAAGTATAAAGTTCATTTACCTGAAAAATATTCAGACACACCAGGAACACCTGTTGATGCAGTAATAGTGGATATTCCATTCAAAGAGTCTTTCAACGCTAATACTAGAGAAGTTGTAAAAGGCTAAATTTATTATTATGGGGGAGCAAAAATTAAAGCTCCCCCATTTTTTCAATGACTAAAGGTTTTTTAATCGTAATTTGCATTATCATTGCGATTGCTTTAATAATATTTCCACTATTAGTTTCGTATAAAGCGCAAAAAAATAAAAAGAATAAAAATTAATGTTTGGTGAATTTTTAAGTATAGTTTTCAAGTCAATTAAACTCGATAAGTCTCTTTACTCAGATAATAAAAACTTTAGTGAAGCCTCAGTTTATTTTGCTGGACTTATAATGATTTTAGATGGGATCGCAGGCGCTGTAGCTGCTAACACGGTCATTAAAACTGCAGTCGCAATGTCTGGGTTAACATCAATTTTAACCTGGTTGGTATGGGCAATATTAATCTATGTAATTGGTGTTAAACTTTTTCCAGATAAAAATACAAAAGTTCCTTTTAAAAAAGTGTTAACTGCTGTTGGCTTTGCTCACGCACCTGGTTTACTTAGATTTTTTGCAGTTACTCCAAATATGATGATACCAATAATTTTTCTTACTCAATTTTGGATTTTTGCAGGATTAATTATCTCTACGAAACAAGTATTGGGTTTGAAATCTAATATGAAATCTTTTGGAATTGTATTTTTATCGTTTCTAATAATTGCGTTTTTATCTATTTCTTTTGTAATGAGCAGAATGAATATGCTGCCTGTTAATCAGATTAGCTAAATTGGAAAAATAGTTTTAGAAACTCTACACGATGAACACAGT
>JAFJTK010000003.1 GCA_017880265.1 Candidatus Pelagibacter sp.
AAATCTGGTCGAGTTTTAATTGCCATTACCACTTCTTCTAATGCAGCATTACCTGCTCTTTCACCCAAACCATTTATGGTACATTCGATTTGTCTAGCACCTGCTTGCACACCAGCTAATGAATTTGCAACTGCTAATCCTAAATCATTATGACAATGAGTAGATAAAATTGCTTTATCGATATTTGGAACTTTGTTTAATAAAGTTTCTATTATCTTTGTAAACTCAGATGGTATTGTGTATCCAACTGTATCTGGAATATTTATTGTTGTTGCTCCACTTTTAATAGCAAGCTCAACAGTTTTACACATATAATCCATATCGGTTCTTGTTCCATCTTCACAAGACCACTCCACATCATCAGTAAACTTTCTCGCATAGGCAACATGTTTTCCAATAGACTCGTACACATCCTCAGGTGACATGTTAAGTTTATGTTTCATGTGCAACGGACTTGTTGAAATAAATGTATGAATTCTAAATCTTGGGGCATGTTTTAATGCTTCATATGCTCTATCAATATCTTTAACTGAGTGTCTAGAAAGACCTGCTGGAATAGAATTTTTTAAAATTTTACTAACTTCTGAAACAGCCTCAAAATCTCCTGGAGATGCAATAGGAAAACCTGCTTCAATAATATCGATACCTAATTCATCAAACACTCTTGCAATTTGGATTTTTTCCTCCAAACTCATAGACGCACCTGGTGATTGTTCACCATCACGCATAGTAGTATCAAATATAAAAACTCTATCCTTATCAGCCATAACTTAAATTTTTTGAAAATGTATAATACAATCTATAAGAGAGAATGCAAAATAATAAGTAAAATTAGACCTAGAATTCGTCCATTTTAGGGGTATCAAAATTAATTATAAATAGACTCAATTTTAGGCATTAAGTGTAAAAGTTTTTTTGTGTAATCGTGTTGAGGTTTTAAGAATATTTCCTCAGTGTTTGCAACTTCACATAATTTGCCATCTTTTAATACTCCAATTCTATCACACATCTGCCTTACTACTGGCAAGTCATGGCTAATAAATAGAATAGTTAAATTTAATTGTTCCTGAAGGTCTTTTAATAAGTTTAAAATTTGTGCTTGAATACTAACATCTAAAGCAGAAGTGGGCTCATCACAAACTAGCAGTCTAGGCTGTGTTGCTAATGCTCTTGCAATAGAAATTCTTTGTCTTTGACCACCTGAAAACTCATGGGGGTATCGATCTGCAGATTTTTGAGATAATTCAACAGACTCTAATAAATCATATATATAATCATTTAGATCATTCGATGATATTGAAGGATTATGTAATTTAATTGGTTCTGAAATTATATCTTTAACTTTTAATCTTCCATTCAATGAAGAGTATGGATCTTGAAAAATCATTTGTATTTGTTTTCGAAATTTCATCATTTCTGACTTATTTTTAATTTTAGTAATACAAACATTGTCAAAAAAATATCGCCAGAAGATGGCTTAAATAAATTTACAATCATTTTTGCAATTGTAGATTTGCCACTTCCACTTTCACCAACTAATCCAAAAGACTCTCCTTCTTTAATTTCAAATGAAACAT
>JAFJTK010000002.1 GCA_017880265.1 Candidatus Pelagibacter sp.
AACCAATAGTAGTGGGGTGCATGCTAAAAAAGCTGGAGAGTTTGGTTTAATGAGTATTTTAATGCTGCAAAACCATATGACAAGATTAGTTACTCATCAAAAAAATAAAGAATTTGTTTCCCTTTTAGGAAAGCCAATTGAAGGAAGAAACGTTGTTGTAGTTGGAACAGGTTCTCTAGGTGGCTCAATGATCAAACATATCAGTCAACTTAGAGCAAACGTAATAGGGGTTAATAGAAAAGGTAAAAGTGTAGAAGGGTGTTCAAAAGTAATTACTTTTGATCAAATTGATGAAGTATTACCAATAGCAGATTTTTTATATTTAGCGGTTCCTGAAACGGAAGAGACAAAAGGATTAATCAACAAAGAAAGATTAGATAAATTAAAAAAGACCTGCGGAATTGTAAACATTGGGCGTCAGTCTGTCTTAGATTATGAGTATTTGAAAACTAAGTTAGAAAAAAATGAAATAGCAGGTGCTATTTTAGATGTCTTTTCAACCGAACCAATTCCAAAATCTTCTAACCTTTGGGATACGCCTAATTTGATTATTACACCGCATGTATCTTCAGATAGTGAAGGTAATTATATAGAGATGGTTCTAAAAATATTTTTTAAGAACTTAAAACTATTTCTAGAAAAAAAAGAATTAATTAATCAGGTAGATAGAAAGCTTGGATATTAGTTTTTTGCAGTTTCTTCAGCAAATGAAATTAAGTCTTTAAAGATAACATCTGGTTTTGGTAAATTATCAACAACTTTAGTTGCACCCCAATTTCCACCATTATCTAAATTTTGTCTATCAATCCAAACAGTGGTCATATCAAAATGTTTAGCTGGAACATGATCATGAAATAAACTTTGAGCAACGTGTAAAATTGATTGAGGTTTTTCATTATATTTTTTTTCAATATTTTGAAACATATAATCAAAATTAGCTAATGTGGGTTTATATGACCCAACATCTTCAGCAGTATAAATCTCATCAAATTCAACCCCTAACCAACGATTAGAGGAAGCAAAGCCTTTCGTATTTACATTGGATAAAATTACTAACTTAAACTTTTTTTTAAGAATTCTTAATGCATCAGCACTATCAGGAAAAGCTGGCCAGTGTTTAACAGAGTCGCCAAATTCTTTATCTAAATTTTCATTTGATTTTAAATCATGTTGCTTAGAAAATTGGATATGTACATTGAATAAAATCTCAGGATAAAGCATTGAAGGAGTTTTCTTTTGTTGTTCAGACTCTAATAAAGCAAAATTTCTTAATACTTTTTCCCTAGTTAAATCATCTCTTTTATTGAAATGGATTAGTGGTTGAAATGCATTCCAAATACCACTTTCCCAATCAATTAAAGTACCGTAACAATCAAAACTTAAAAATTTAAAGTCATTATAATTCATAATTTTTTTTATATCTTAGTAGTGTTTAAAGTCAATTTAAGCGGCCAAGATAATTTACCATAACCACTCCAATGATAATTAGGATAATTCCAATTAAGCCATAAATATTTGGAACTTGATTAAATTTTAATAAAGCAAATAAAACGACACCAGTAACTGTTAATCCGCTA
>JAFJTK010000163.1 GCA_017880265.1 Candidatus Pelagibacter sp.
TATTTCAGGCTCAATTGCACAGTTACTTAAAACCGTAGTTCCCTTAGCAAAGCTTGCTGCAATGATTAAATTTTCAGTAGCACCAACTGATATTTTTGAAAATTTTATTTTATTTCCAATTAATCCCTTTGGTGCTTTTGCATGCACATACCCTTGAACAATTTTATAATTAACGCCTAGTTTTGATAAAGCATCTAAATGTATATCAACAGGTCTAGTGCCAATCGCACACCCTCCAGGTAAGGATACTTTTGCTTTACCAAATTTAGCAAGCAAAGGCCCAAGGACTAAAATTCCTGCTCTCATAGTTTTAACCAAACTGTAAGAGGCAAAATTTTTGTTCTGTTGTTTGTTATCAATAGTTAAATTATTTTTATTAAAGTTAATTTTAGATCCTAACGATTGTAACAAACTAACCATCGTCTCAATATCTCTTACTCTAGGTAAATTTTTTAGATAAACTTTTTTACTTGATAATAAAGTTGCTGCTAAAATTGGAAGAGAGGCGTTTTTTGAACCTGATATTTTTATTTGTCCTTTGAGCTTATTCGCTCCAAAGACTTCTAGTTTTTGCATAACTATACTTTAGGTAACGTTACCCCAGTTTGGCCCATATATTTTCCATCCCGATCTGCATATGTCACTTCTGGTTTTTCATTTCCCTTTAAAAAGATAAATTGCGCAACCCCTTCATTGGCATATATTTTTGCAGGTAAAGGTGTGGTGTTAGAAAACTCAAGTGTTACATACCCTTCCCAACCTGGTTCTAAAGGCGTAACATTAACAATAATTCCACATCTTGCATAAGTAGATTTACCTAAACAAATGACCAATACATCATCTGGAATTTTAAATTTTTCAACTGTTCTTGCTAAAACAAATGAATTGGGTGGAATAATACATTCTGATGTATTTTTAGTTACAAAGTTTGTGGGTTTAAAATTTTTTGGATCCACTATCTCTGAATTTACATTGGTAAAAATTTTAAATTCATCAGACACTCTTGCATCATAACCAAAAGAAGATAGTCCGTAAGAAATGCTATTCCCTCTCACTTGTTTTTCTTCAAAAGGAGAAATCATTTCTTGTTCTTTGGACATTTTTCTTATCCACTTGTCCGATAATACTGTCATTATTTAGTTTTCTTCTTTGTCTTTTTTTGAAAAAGTTTTCTTTTTTTTAAGTTTTTTCTAAGTGCTAAGCTTAAACGCTCATTTTTTTCTTTAGAATTCATTCTTTATCTGGATTAGTAAGGAAGTCTAATGTGATAGGCTTAGAAGTGTCTAACGTTTTAGGCTTAACTTCTTCTTCTTTAGGTCCTTCTTTAGCTAAACGTTTAGCTCTTTTTTCAGCAAGCTTTTTTTCTCTTTTAGCTTGCTTCTCCATAAGCTTGTTTCCTTTAGTAGATTTATAATCGTAATGAATTCCCATAAAATTTTCCTCACGTAGATATAAAGCATATTCATCAAAAAATTAAGGCAATATTTTGAAAAAAATGCTTTATTATCAGTAAATATTATTTTGATCATAAGCTCCTATAGATAAATGGTATATCAAGTCATTGGTAATGACTAATTCCCTGGTCAGTACAGGGTGGGAGCACCAAAATTAATTTTTGTAGAAAATTTTTCTTAGAAAAATTGACAATATAATTAATCCAAAAAAAGCAAGAATTGGTAAATAAATATCTGCAGAAAAAATTATATCCGTTATTCCTGGAAGCTCTGAATTTTGATCAATAACTTTTTCTAAACCACTGCCAATAGAAACGGCCAAGAATATTTGAGGTATAATTCCAATCAAAGTTGCAAAGAAAAAATTATTAACTTTAACATTAAAAAGAGTGGGCAAAAGACAGCTTAACTGCCAAGGTATTCCTCCTATAAAACGATATATTAACAAATAAATAAATTCAGATTTTTTAAATTTTTGCTCAAGATTTTGAAATTTATTTAAAAATTTTTCTCTAATTAATTCTTTTAAAAAATAATTGCCAAATAAATATATGAAAGTTGCACCAACACTTAATCCTAAAACAACTAGTAAAGTTCCAATCCATTTTCCAAAAATAAATCCACCCATCAATGCAACAGGAGAACCAAATCCTAGAAATGGAAACACCCACAATATCGTTAATCCTAGAAAAATTATTGATAGTAAAAATAAATTTGAATTTTTAAGTTCAAAAAAATAAGATCTATTTTCTCTAATAAAATCATAAGAAGTTATTTCTTGAAGGCTAAATTTTGAAAAGAAAAAATATAAAAATAAACAAATGGCTGTAAGATAAAATAATCCTACAAATAATTTAATTTTTTTAGCTTTTTCCATTAAATACAATGCTAATTATATAATCTTCTATTTGCTATTTATATATTTAGTTACTATAAAGGGCGAAAATTAATAAATTTTAACCACATTTTATGAAGCGAACATACCAACCATCTAACGTTAAACGAGCCAGAAAACATGGTTTTAGATCAAAAATGAAGACTAAGGGTGGACAAAAACTTTTGGCTAGACGAAGAGCAAGAGGAAGAAAATCGTTAACAGTATCAGTCTAGATAAATGAAAAGCAAAATACTTGCTCTTTCAAAAAACGAAGAATTCAAAAATCTACTAAAGCAAAAAAAAATTTCTAACAAGTATGTTACAATTTTTTTTGGCAACCTAGCCAACAAAGATGATAGCAAACTTAATATTAGTTTTGTGACTAAAAAGAAAATTGGGAATGCTGTAAAAAGAAATAAAATTAAACGTAGATTAAGAAATATAGTTAATGAGGCAGTAAAAAAGGTAACATTAAAATTTAACTATTCATATCTTGTTATTGCCAAGGCAACTATGCTAAACAATGAATACAAAAATATAAAAGAAACTCTATTTCAGGATTTAGAAAAAATTAAATAATGAACATTTTCACAAATATTTTAATTAAATTTATCAAAGGTTATAAATTTCTAATTAGTCCACTACTTGGTCAATCATGTAGATATTTACCAACTTGCTCAGAGTACAGTATAGAAGCTTTAAAAGAATTTGGTCTAGTTAAAGGAAGTTTCATGAGTTTAAAAAGAATTCTATCATGCCATCCAATAAAGTTTTTAGGAGGTGGCGATGGCTTTGATCCTGTTAAAAAAGAAGTGAAAGCAAAAAAATAATGGATACTAAGAATGTCATTGCAGCAATTTCTTTATCGGCAGCGGTAATAATTTTATATTCGCTTTTTTTTGCTCCTCCACCAGTCACTAAAGAACAATTAGCAGAAAAAAATAAAACTGAGCAAAATACAGACGCTCCAAGTTTAGACCAAAAAGAAACTGTTACTGAAATTACCAGAGAAGAGGCTTTAAGCCAAAGTAAGAGAATTCAATTTGAAAACCAAAACATTATTGGTTCAATTTCTTTAAAAGGGGCTGCAATCGATGACTTAACTTTTAAAGAATACAATGTTGCCTTGGAAAGTGACGAGAAAGTTAAACTTTTATCACCAAGAAATACTAAAGATGGATACTTTATAGAAAGTGGATTTATTACCACAGATAAAAATATAGAAATTCCAAATTCAAATTCACTATGGTCTGTATCTGGAAACAGCAAACTAACTAGTCAGTCTCCTGTTAAATTATCTTGGACTAACGGTCAGGGAATTACTTTTGAAAAAGAAATAGCTTTAGATGACAAATTTTTATTCTCAATTAAACAGAAAGTAATCAATTCGACTAATAAAGAGTATGATTTCTATTCATATGGGCAAATAATTAGAAAGCAAATTCCTGATATATCAAACTTTTATATCCTTCACGAAGGACTTTTAGCAACATTAGATGATGAGCTGATCGAAGAAGATTACGATGATATCCAAGAAGAAAAGTTTTCAAGAACTTCGCAAAAAGGATGGCTTGGAATATCTGACAAGTTCTGGATTACTTCATTAATACCACCAAGTGGTAAAGAGTTTAAAACTACATTTGATTACAAAGATAAATTTAGAGCTAACTTTGTAGCAACTGAGCCTCTTGAGCTAAATGGAAACTCTAGCATTGAAGATAAAATGCAAATAATTGTTGCTGCAAAAAGAGTAGATGTAATTGATGGATACGCAGAATCTTTAAATATAGATAAATTTGATTTAGCAATCGATTGGGGGTTTTTATATTTTATCACCAAACCTTTGTTTTACGGGATAGATTACTTCTTTAAATTGCTTGGAAATTATGGTCTTGCAATCATTGCAATTACTATTTGTATTCGATTGGCATTCTTCCCACTTGCAAACTTTTCATTTAGAAGCATGGCAAAAATGAAAGCACTTCAGCCTGAAATGGTGAGACTTAAAGAGCTTCACAAAAACGATAAAATGAAACTTCAACAAGAAATGATGGCTCTTTATAAAAAAGAAAAAGTAAATCCTATGTCTGGATGTTTGCCTATACTAGTTCAGATTCCAGTATTTTTTGCATTATATAAAGTATTATTTGTAACCATTGAAATGAGACAAATGCCATTTTATGGTTGGATTCAAGATTTATCAGAAAGAGATCCAACGTCCGTTTTCAATTTATTTGGTTTATTGCCTTATGATGTTCCATCTTTTTTAATGATTGGTGCTTGGCCTATTGCAATGGGTGTATCAATGTTTATTCAACAAAAACTTAACCCTGCTCCAACTGATCCGATGCAGGCCAAAATATTTATGTTCTTTCCACTTTTCCTTACAATAATTTTAGCTCCATTCCCTGCTGGACTGGTTATCTACTGGACTGTTAATAATATTTTAACTATGGCTCAACAAGTTTTCATTATGAAAAGAACTACAGTTAAAACAGTTACTTAATGCTGGAAATAAAAGAAGAAGAATTAGATAAAATCCTCCCATCAGATGGTCCTTCAATTGATGAAGTTAAAAGATATTTGGAAAAATATAACGATGAATACATTGTTATAAAATGTGGTGGAAGTGTTTTAGTTGATCAAAATTTATTCGAAATTTTTATAAAAGATATTACTACCCTTAATAAATTAGGTTTTATTCCTATTATTGTACATGGTGGCGGTAAAAGAATAAGCAATAAATTAAATGAGCTTGGAATAAAAAGTGAATTTATCAAAGGACTTCGAGTTACTGGAAAAGAAACAATTGAGGTAGTTGAGCAAGTTTTAATAGAATTCAATCAAGAGATAGTTGAAGCCCTTAAAAAACAAACTTGTAATAGTGAAACAATTAACTCTAAAATTAATAATATCATTAGTGTGATTAAAGAAAATGATGAATTAGGTTTTGTTGGAACACCAACTAAAATTGATCAATCTATTATTGATAAAATTGTAAACGATAAAAAAGTTCCAGTAATTGCACCCTTGGGTCTAGATGAAAACAATCAAACTTATAATATAAACGCAGATACAGCTGCTGGCTACATTGCAAAAAAAATTAAGGCAAGAAGACTGATTATTATGAGTGATGTTGAGGGTGTTTTAGATAATAACCAAAAACTAATTCCTGAAATTAACTCAACTTCAATCAAGGAATTAATTGAAAATGAAACTATTACTGGGGGCATGATCCCCAAAATCAACAATTGTCTAGATGTTGCAAGTAATGGAGTAAAAGGTGTGGTAATTATTGATGGTCGAAAAAACCATTCTATTCTTTTTGAACTATTATCAGATAAAGGATCAGGAACATTAATAAGACAATGAAAGATTTAATCGATATAAAATATTGGATATTTGATCTTGATAACACTCTTTATAGTGGTCAAACTCAGGTTTTTTCTGAAGTAGATAAAAAAATGTCTTCTTTCATCTCTGAAAAATTTAATGTTGATCTTATAAAAGCAAAAGAAATTCAAAAAAAATATTTCTACGAATATGGCACAACACTCTCCGGTCTAATGAACCATGACAATATCGATCCACAAGAATTTTTAGAATTTGTTCACGATATTGACATTAGCTGGCTCCCAAAAGATGAAGTTTTAAGAGAAGAGCTGATTAAGATAAAAGAAAAAAAGATTATTTTTACTAACGGATCTCATGCTCACGTTGAAAATGTTACAAAACAACTTGGTATTGATGGATTATTTGATGGAGCCTTTGATATAACTGATGCAAATTATGTACCAAAACCACATTTAGATCCATATCAAAAATTGATTAAAAAATTTGATTTAGATCCAAATCAATCAATTTTAATTGAAGATATCGCTCACAACTTAGAACAAGCTAAAAATTTAGGAATGAAAACTTGTTGGTTAGAAAATGAAGAAACCTTTGCAAAAAAAGACTCGGACAAACCATATATAGATTATAAGATTAAGAACTTGCCTTCTTTTCTTCAAGAAATTAATATATTAAAGAACAATTAAATTAACTATCTAAATAAAAAATATGAGTGATATCGAAAAAATAATAAATGATGCGTGGGAAAATAGAGATAACGTAAATCAAGATTCTGAACAAAGTTTAAAAGATACCATCAATCAAATGATTGCTGATTTAGATAGTGGTAAAGTTAGAGTTGCAGAAAAAATTAATGGGGAATGGGTTACCCATCAGCATATTAAAAAAGCAATTATGTTAAGTTTTAGAATTTATCCAATGGAAAATTTAAATGGACCTTATAGTAGCTGGTATGACAAAGCACATTTACTAAAAGGTAAAACTGCTGGTTGGACAAAAGAAGATCATGAAAAAGCAGGATTTAGAATGGTGCCAAACTCTCCTGTAAGAAAAGGATCTTTTGTAGGTAAAAATGCAGTATTAATGCCATGCTATGTAAATATTGGAGCATATATCGATGAAGGCACTATGATGGATACTTTCAGCCGTGCGGGTAGTTGTTGCCAGATTGGAAAGAATTGTCATATCTCTGCAGGAAGTGGAATTGGTGGAGTGTTAGAGCCAGCCCAAGCATTACCAACTATTATTGAAGATAATTGTTTTATTGGAGCAATGTCTGAAGTTGTTGAAGGTGTGATAGTTGGAGAAGGATCAGTTTTAAGTATGGGAATGTACATTGGCCAATCTACTAAAATAGTAAATAGAAAAACTGGAGAAATAACTTATGGAAAAATTCCTCCTTATTCTGTGGTAGTACCTGGATCATTACCAGATAAAAATAATGCTTCTGCCCCTTCTCTTTATTGTGCAGTTATCATTAAACAAGTGGATGAAAAAACAAGATCTAAAACTTCTGTAAACGATCTTTTAAGAGAATAGATTTATTATGGCTTCAATTAATGAACTTCAATTAGCTAAGGAGCTAATTAAATTTCCAACTGTTACACCTATTGATGCTGGAATAATGAAGTTTTTAGAAAAAAAACTTAAAACACTTGGATTTAAAACTAAAATTTTAGAGTTCAAAGAGAAGAATAGTAAACCTGTTAAAAATCTTTACGCAAGACTTGGTAATAAAGGACCAAATTTTTGTTATGCAGGTCACTTAGATGTGGTCCCTGCAGGAAATTTAAAAGATTGGACCGTGAATCCGTTTAAACCCTCTATTAAAAAAGGATACTTAATTGGAAGAGGCGCAAATGACATGAAAAGTTCAATCGCTGCATTCGTTTCTGCAGTGAGCAATTTTGTTGGAAATAAAAGAAAATTTAACGGTTCCATTAGTCTTTTGATTACAGGAGATGAAGAAGGTGTTGCAATCAATGGTACTAAAAAAGTAGTCGATTACTTAAGAAAGAAAAAAGAAAAAATAGATTTTTGCTTAGTGGGTGAGCCTACTAATCCAAATAAATTGGGTGAAATGATTAAAATTGGTCGAAGAGGAAGTATGACTGGTAGACTTTCAATTATAGGTGTTCAAGGGCATGTGGCTTATCCTCAAAGAGCAAACAATCCATCCACAGCACTTGTGCAAATTTTAAAAGAATTAAAAGAGATTAAATTTGATAATGGTACAAAAGATTTTCAACCAACAAATCTTGAAATTACTAAAATAAATATTGATAATTCAGCAGATAATGTGATTCCAGGTTTAGCTAATGCAAAATTTAATATCCGATTTAATAACAAACATACTTCAAGTTCTATAAAAAAGAAAATTGATACAATTATAAAAAAAATAAGTAATAGAAATAAATCAAAATATAAAATTGATTATAGTGTGTCTGGAGAGGCATTTCTTACAAAACCAAATAATACAACTTTTATGATTAGAGATATCATTAAAAAAATAACAAAAATTAAACCTCAACTGTCAACGACGGGTGGTACTTCTGACGCTAGATTTATTAGAAAAATAGCCCCATGTTTAGAATTTGGTTTGGTTGGCAAAACAATGCATAAAGTAGATGAAGCTGTTTCATTGTCTGATTTAAAAAAACTTACTTTGATATATTCAAATATTTTACAAAATTATTTTAAGTGAAAACTGGTCTAGTTACTTCTGATACTTATCAAAATCATAATACAGGCGAAGGACATCCAGAGAAAATTGATAGGGTTACAGCTGTAATCGATAACTTTAAAAAAATTGATAACAAAGAATTAATTTGGAAAAAACCAACTAAATTTGATCAATCTTTTTTAATAAATACTCATTCTTCTGAATATATAGATCTAGTAAGTAAATCATTTCCAGAAAATGGTTTGGCTTTTCTTGATGGAGACACAGTTGTTTCTCCTGGTAGTAAAGAAGCAACTAAAGATGCAGTAGGATCTATCATAACAGCAATCGATGGAGTTCAGCAGAAAGAATTTAAAAATGCGTTCTGTGCAGTAAGACCTCCTGGACATCATGCTGAAAAAGATAAAGCAATGGGATTTTGTATTTATAACAATGTTGCAGTAGGTGCTAATTATTTAATTGAAAAGTATAAGTACAATAAAGTTGCAATTATTGATTTTGATGTTCATCATGGAAATGGAACACAAGACATTTTTTATAATAATGAAAAAGTTTTATATATTTCAACACATCAATATCCATACTATCCTGGATCTGGCTCAGAAAAAGAAACTGGTAAGTTTAATAATATTTTAAATATTCCGCTTGAAGCTGGCACTACTGCTGAACAATTCTTAAACGCTTATGAAAATGTTTTGAAAAAATTAAAAGAGTTTAAGCCTGAATTTTTATTATTTTCTGCGGGTTTTGATGCCCATATCGATGATCCTTTAGCTCAACTAAGACTTAGCTCAGAAGACTTTTACCATTTAACAAAAAGAACTTTGGAAGTTTCTAAATCAATGTGCAATGGAAATGTAGTTTCAATTCTAGAAGGTGGTTATGATCTTAAAGCTCTTCAAGATAGCACTAAAAGACATGTGGATGCTCTGATAGAATTTAATTGATAATTCAAATATAAACTCTACAAAACTTGTATGAAACTTTACAGAATTAAAAAGTCTGACATCGATAAAAAAGGCAGGGGTTTATATGCCACAAGAGACATCAAAAAAGGTACAAAAATAATTGACTATGTTGGAAAACTTATCACAAAAAAACAAACTGAAGAGTCTGATAAATACGATAACAGTAAACCAATTTATTTATTCACTATTAATAAAAGATATGATTTAGACGGTGATTTTCCTTGGAATACAGCAGGTTTAATTAATCACTCCTGTGATAACAATTGTGACTATGATGGAAAAGGTCTTAAAATTTGGGTGAAGGCAATCAAGGACATTAAAAAAGGTGAAGAATTTACTTGTGACTATGGTTTTGGATATGATGAAAATTACAAACAATTTCCATGTAAATGTAAATCTAAAAACTGTTGTGGTTACATTATAAGAGCAGAATCTAGATGGCGAATTAATAAAAAATTCGCAATGAGTAATAAGAAAAAATTAATAAATAACTCTCGCTAAAAAAAGACCCTCAGGAGGTGCAGGTGGAGCACAAAGAACTCTTTTCTTTGATTTAAATACTTTATCAAATTTTTTTAAATCCCATTTTTTTTCACCTAAATACTTTAAACATCCTACCATTGATCTTACCTGCTGCTGTAGAAAGGATTGTGATTTAAATTCTATTTCAATTTTATTTTTAGATGATTTAATCTTAACCGATTTAATTGTTTTAATTGGACTTTTTGCATGGCAACTTGAAGATCTGAAAGTAGAATAATCATGAGTGCCAACTAACTTTTTTGCTCCTCTTTTAATTAAATCTAGATCTAAGGGTTTTCTTACATGCCACCCTCTTTTTTTTTCAATCACAGGAGCACTAATCTGATTAAAAATTATATATTTATAAACTCTTTGTTTTGCAGAAAATCTTGAGTGAAATTTATTGCTTCTTTTTCTGATTTTTTTAATTGCCACACCTTTATCATTTAAAAAATGATTAATTGATTTTAAAAACTTTGTTAAATCTATGATTTCATTTTTGCTATCAAAATGACCAGACTGCTCAATTGCATGAACACCTGTATCAGTTCTGCCCGAACCATTTAAAATAATTTTTTCTTTTAAAAGTTTTGTGAGTTTTTCTTGAATAAGTCCTTGAATAGTTGATCCCTTTTTTTGGATTTGCCACCCTCTAAAATCTGTTCCCACATACTCAATAAGCAATTGATACCTGGCCATTTAGATAACAGCACCCTTTTTTATTTGTGAACCAAGCATAAATTCACCAATATTTTGGGGCTTTTTTCCTTGTCTTTGGATTTCCTTAATCTTAATTGTTTGTTTATCCCCACAAACAATCTCTAGGTAATCAGAAACAATTTCTCCTGGCTTTCCAATTCCATTGCCAATTTCTGCTTTTAAAATTTTATATCTTTCACCCTTGTATATGAAGAATGCACCTGGTGCAGGATATAAACCATTTATTTTTCCAATAATAATTTTTGCTTCATCATTCCAATTAATTTCACCCTCAGCCTTTTGAATTTTAGATGCATATGTTGCTTTTGAATGATCTTGCTCAATGAATTTTGCTTTATCTTCCATTATATCATCAACATTATCTAATATTTTCTCAGCTGCTATTAATGATAATTTCTCTGATACCTCGATAGCATTTAAATTATTTGTTAAATCAATTTTATAAGTATTACATACTGGACCTGTATCAAGCTGTTCAGCTATTTTCATAACACTAATCCCTATTTCTTTATCAAGGTTCATTATTGACCTTTGTATAGGTGCAGCACCTCTCCATTTTGGCAAAAGAGAAGCATGTATATTAATAAATCCCTTTTTAGTTAAATTTAAAAATTCTTTTGGAATGATTTGTCCGTATGCAACAACAATTGCAAGATCAGCCTCTATGCTTTTAAAATATTCGAATTCCTCATTGTTATCTTTTAAATTTTTTGGAGTTCTAAAATCTAAATTTAGTGTTTCAGCAATCCCTTGAATAGGAGATTTATTAATTTTTTGACCTCTTTGTGATTTCTGAGGAGGTTGTGTATAGACATCTGATATTGGATAACCATTTTGATAAAGTGATTTTAAAATAGGTACAGCAAACATTGGCGTGCCCATAAAAACAATCTTTTTTGCCATCAATTAAAGGACTGCAGTATTTGATTTTAATTTAGATAGTTTTTTTATGATCATGGATTTTTTTAATTTTGAAAGGTAATCAATAAATAATATTCCCTCTAAATGATCCATTTCATGTTGAATACATGTGGCAAGCAAACCCTCTGCTTTTAATAATTGTTTTTTTCCATTATAATCTAAGTATTCTACATCACATTTACTTGGTCTATCTATTTCAGCAAATTGTTCAGGCACTGACAAACAACCTTCTTCATGTGTATTTTTAATTGGATCTTTATTCAAAATAACTGGATTTACAAAATATCTAGGTTCTTTTTTTCCATCTTTGGCAATATCCATTACTATAATTCTTTTTGGGATACCGATTTGAATTGCTGCAAGACCTATGCCATTAGCATCATACATTGTATCCAACATATCATTCATGAGTTGTTGTTCTTCTTTACCAACACTTTCAACAGGCTTTGAGATCTGTCTAAGCAATTTATTTGGTTCAGTGATTATAGTTTTAACAGCCATTAAGAATTATTTTATTATAATTTCTAAACTTTTAAAGGAAGAACTTTTAATAAAAGTTTATTCCTAATCGAGTCAGTATTTAATTGGTTGAGTGTATTTATTATAAAATAAACTGTATCATCATCTATATCCTCAATTTTCTCAGGCCCAATAACCTCTATAACTCTAAGTAATGCAGCTCCAATTTCTTTATTATCAAGCATTTTCTGAATATCTGAAGGCATCTCTGATTTGTTAACTTTATAAAGATTTTCATATTTTTTCGAAATTTCAATTCCATCAGACTTTAAAGCTTCCAGAAAAATTATATCCTTTTTAGATAAAAAATATTCTTTATCTTTTTTTATTTTTTTTAAAAATTTATCAAGATCTTCTTCAATTTTTGATTTTGCATAATCTCCGTTAAAATAATTTACCAATTTGGATTGGTGTAATATCTTATTGTTATATTTTATTCTTTTATTAATGATTTCATCACTTTTTATATATTGATTATAAAAAGTAGTAAAATTAGATGGCACATCTGTTTCATCAATTTGCTTTAAATATTTTCTAAGTTCTTCATCAAAGGCATCCTCGATACCTTCAGATTTAAAGATATCTTTTAGAATTTTCATTAATTCAAGTTTTAGTTTTGGCTCCTCTGTCAAAAGTAATCTTTGGTAAACTAAAGCTTTACCTTCAATGGATGATAGAGATTTATAAGACTCTTTGGTATTTAATAGCTGATTTATATTAAATTGAAATCGCTTATAAAACTCAAACAATTCTTCTTCTGAGTAAATTTTATCATGAGTTGCTTTTTCAATAGTTGAAATCTTTTCTATATCTGAAATCTCTACATCTTGAATTTTATATAATAAATTTGAAGATGATAAATACTTCCAAATTAATTTTGGTGTGTCTTTATTTGGCTCAAATGTGAATTCGGGATTAGTTCTATGGGCTAAATGAAAATCTAGAATTGAATTTTCAGAAATTTCTTTGTTTACCTCATCTATATATCCTAATAGGTAATTTATTTTATTTTCGAAATACTCATCTGAAAAACCTAACTCTTTTTTTAAATCTAAAATTAATTGAGCTTCCTCATTTTTTCCATAATTAATTAAGCAATATAAATTAAATTTTGATAAATATTCATCTTCCAGAGGTTCTTTGATCTTAGAAAATATTTCACATGATTTTTTAACATCAGATTGAGACAAATATCTATCAACCATATATCGCATTAGCTCTGGATGAAGGTTGGTAACTTGATTCTTAATAAGATACTCTTCTATTAAATCTAAGTTTGAGTTTTTAATAAGCCATTTTGTTTTAAATTTTAGAAATTCTTGATCGGTAATATTTTGATTTGGATAATAAGCATTCGTCAATAATGAAATATTAAGAATTTCAGAGGCATCTTTTGAAAGTTCGTATTTATCTATATTGTTAAAAAGTTTTTTTAGTGTTGAGCCATCAGAATTTGACCACATATTTATATCCAAACCATATTCTTGTGGATCATATAATCCTGCAATTTTAATTGTTTTTGACGTAAGTTCCTGGTCTAATTTTATAGAGTCTTCATTTTTATCTGATTGCATTTTATAAACACTACTTTCAGATACTACTTGTTCATTTTCTGTTGATAAATTTTCTTCAGAAATATTTTCTGTTTCTTGTTTTTCTATATTCCAGATATCTACAGGCTTATCTTCTGCAAACGATGAGAAAGAAAATAAAGAAAAAATTACAATTGATAAATTTTTCTTATTTAACAATTTTAAAATTTTCATTTGGAATAATTTTTTCTATTTCTTTTTTGGGAGCTGGGAAATCAACTTTATTTATAAAAAAAACAAGTCCCAATATAACTATAAGACCAATCAAAGATTTTATAATTATTGCAATGATATTGGTTCTGCCTGAACTTGTATTTTTATTGAATTGCATATAACTTTAGTTAATTTCAAATTAAGACATATTTGTGTTTTTTCAATAAAGAAACTTATGGAATCAAAAGAAAATCTTGTGTTTTTAGGTATGATGGGATCAGGCAAGAGCTCTATTGGTTCACTAATTGCAAAAAAATTAAAGATTAAATTCATAGATGTAGATAAAGAGATTGAAAAAGAATTAGGCTTATCTATATCCAAAATATTTGAAACAAAAGGTGAAAATTATTTTAGAAAATTTGAACAAAAAATAACTCTTAAAATACTAAAAATTAATTCAACTGTAGTGTCACTTGGTGGAGGGGCATTTATGAACAAGGTTATAAGAAATGAAATTCTAAAAAACCATATCTCTTTTTGGTTAAACTGGGATAATGAAACGTTATTAAATAGAATTAAAAATAGTAAAAAAAGACCCCTTGCCTTTAATTCAACAGAAAATGAATTGATTGATTTAATAAAAAAACGATCTAACATTTATTCTAAAGCACTATATGAAATTAAATGTGATAATTTGTCGAAAAGTGAAATTGTTAAACAAGTTTTAAATAATTATGAAAGCCATTAAGTTAAAGATTAATACTAAAACTCAAAAATATTCAATTATTATTGGTTCAAATTTAGTATCCAATATATCAAAAATATTAAAAGAAAATTCTATAAATTTTAAACAATGTTTGCTTGTTATCGATAAAAATATTTCCAAATATTTTATTTCAAAAATTAAAAAATCTCTTAACAAGAAAAAAATTTATGTTCATTTTTTTAGAGCTAATGAAATGAACAAAAATTTTACAAGTGTAGACAAAATCTTGGATATTTTACTAACTAAAAACTTTTCAAGAGAAGATTGTGTTATATCTATTGGTGGAGGAATTACTGGAGATATAAGTGGTTTTGCAGCTAGTCTGTTTAAAAGAGGATTAAAATTTATCAATATTCCAACTACTCTTTTATCTCAAGTCGACTCATCGATTGGCGGAAAAACAGGAGTAAATACTAAATTTGGAAAAAATTTAATAGGAAGTTTTTATCAACCAAATTTAGTTATATCAGATGTTCAATTTTTAAAAACTTTACCAAAAAGAGAATTGATTTGTGGTTATGGTGAAATTTTAAAACATTCTTTAATTGCTAATAAAAGTTTCTATAAATTTTTAGATAAAAATAGTGATAAAATATTAAAACTTTCATCTCCATTTATTGAAAAAGCTATATACGAAAGCTGTAAAATAAAAAAAAATGTTGTTGAAAAAGATGAAAATGAAAAAGGCTTACGAAAAATATTAAACTTTGGCCACACATTTGCACATGCTTATGAGGCTTCTTTGGGCTATTCAAAAAAACTTAACCATGGAGAAGCCGTAATACTTGGCATGCAAAGTGCATTAAGTTTTAGTTTAAAAAATAATTTAATTCAAAAAAATGACTATTATTCAATCTTAAAGCACATTTCAAAAGCAAGTTTACCCTCAAATATAAAACAATTTTTTAAGATTCGAGATTTAAATAAAATATTATCTTTTATGGCTAAAGATAAAAAAAATAATTCAAATAATATTAATTTAGTCTTATTAAAAAAAATTGGACATCCAATTATAAATAGAGAGTATAAAAAAAATAATTTATCTGATTTTCTAAAAAGTGAATTAAGAAATTAAAATTTGTATTGAATGAATATGTTCTTTCATTTCTTTGTCTAAAATTTTATAGACTCTTTTGTTACTTTCGATTCTACTTAAAGACTTTAATTCACTTGAGCTCATAATAATTTTTAAATGATATCTACCTTCTTGATTACCAGCATGATTTTTATGAAGAAATGATTTATCTTCAATTTCAATCCTTTCGATATCAATTTGGTCAGTAAGTTTTTTTTTTACAATTGCAATTAACTCATTTATATCCATAAACTAAATCTATTATACATCATGAAAAATATTTGCGACTGGAATAATTGTAATGAAATTGGTGACTACAGAGCACCAGTTGAAAAAGATAATAGTAAAAAATATAGAATGCTTTGCCTAGAGCATGTGAAAGAGTTCAATAAAAATTGGAATTATTTCTCAGGAATGAATGATGATCAGGTTTTGAATTTCTTAAAATCAGATATGATTTGGCACAAACCCACTCAAAGCTTTAGCTCTTCTGATAATTTCTTCAAAGTTCTGTGGAATAACACTTTAAGAGATGAATTAGACAAAGATAAAATTAATGGTGACTACAATCATATGCGTCAATTTAAATTTAACCATAAAGATATCAAAGCCTTTGGTATATTGGGAATTTCAGTGGGATTGAAGTGGGAAAAAGTTCAAGATAAGTTCAAATTACTTGTCAAAAAATATCACCCAGATATAAATGCTGGAAACAAAAAATATGAAGAAAAACTAAAATTAATAACTTTAGCTTACACTCAGCTTAAAAATACTTATAGAGATAAAATTGACTCCAAATCTTAATATTCAACCTGACATAAAAGTTTCATTAAAACAAACTTTTGGAATCGACTCAGAAATGGAAGTGGATGCTTTTGCAGAGAAGAATGAATATGTTCCTGAAATAGACAAAAGTTATAAATTCGATAGAGATACTACGATGGCAATAGTTTCTGGTTTTGCCCATAACAAACGAGTCTTAGTTCAAGGATATCATGGTACTGGAAAATCTACCCATATAGAACAAATCGCTGCCAGATTAAACTGGCCATGTATTCGAGTAAATTTAGATAGTCATGTAAGTAGAATAGATTTGATAGGTAAAGATGCAATCGTTCTTAAAGATGGAAAACAAGTCACTCAATTTAATGAAGGTATTTTACCTTGGTCAATACAAAATCCGGTAGCACTAGTTTTTGATGAGTATGATGCTGGTAGACCGGATGTAATGTTTGTAATTCAAAGAGTTTTGGAGGCAGAGGGTAATTTTACTCTTCTAGATAAAAACAAAGTAATTAAACAAAATAAATTTTTTAGATTGTTTGCAACTTCAAATACTGTTGGATTAGGAGATACCACTGGTCTTTATCATGGAACACAACAAATAAATCAAGGACAAATGGATAGATGGAATATTGTTACTACTCTAAACTACCTAAGTCTTGATAGAGAATTAGATATTGTTTTGGCAAAAAATAAAAATCTGAATAACGCTAAAGGAAAAGAAAAAGTTGCTAATATGATAAAAGTAGCCTCTTTAACTAGAAAAGGATTTATTGCAGGTGATATATCGACAGTAATGAGTCCTAGAACAGTTTTGCATTGGGCAGAAAATTCAGAAATTTTTAAAGATACAGGTTATGCTTTTAGAGTAACTTTTCTCAATAAATGTGATGAAATTGAAAAAAATACTATCGCAGAATATTATCAAAGATGTTTTGGGGAGGAACTTCCAGAGTCATTGATGAATATTCAGATTTAAATGAGTGGTAAAATAGATAGTTTAAAAGAAAAATTCAGACTTGCTTTAACTTCAACAGCAAAAGTAATTTCAGATGATTTTGAGTTAATAAACAAATCATCAGAAAAAGATAAAAAAAAAGAATTAAGCCCAATTGAAATTGATAACTTAACTAAACCAAGTGATTTTATTAAACTACGTGCTGAAACAGATTCATCTGCTTTAAAAAAAAAATTTTCTGATGAAGATGTTTATAGAAAAAATCTTCCCTCTAATACTTCATCAAGATCTCTTTATAATATTGCTGAAAAAATAAGATATGAGGCCCTAGGTGGTAAAATGCTTAAGGGAATTGAAAAAAATTTTCAACAGAATTACTCACATATCATTAATACAAAAAGAAAAGATCAATTAAAAACAAAAGAAGACGTGCCTGTAACAGAAGCATTTGAGCTTTATATGCTTAAAAATTTTCATCAAATAAAGTTAAATCCTTTAACAACTAAAATGTTGAATTTTTGGGAAAAAGATTTTGAACAATCAGTAGAAAAACATAAAAAATTTTTACAAGAAAATTTAGAAAATCAAGAAAACTACAGTTCAAGGTTCTCCCAAATTTTAGAGGAAATGGATATTTTTCAAACTGAAGAAGACGAAGAAAAAAAAGATGAAAATCAAGATCAAGGACAAGACAATCCCTCAAACGATGACCAGGACAAGGACAAAGAAGATAATAAAGATGAGAATAATGATCAAGAAACACAAGCCACTTTAGATGCTGATTATAATGTTGATGAGTTTAATCTTGATGAACAGCTTTCAGATATCGAGTCCGATGAACAAAGTTCAGAACAAATTGTTCAAAAAAATCTTGATAATATTAATTTAGATTACAAAATTTTTACAACACAATATGATGAAGTAACAAAAGCTGAGAAATTAGAGAATGCAGATGAGGCAGCAAAGCTACGTAAAACATTGGATCAACAACTAGTAGGATTTCAAGACGTCATAACTAAACTTGCAAATAAATTACAAAGACAGTTGCTTGCAAAACAAAATAGAGCATGGGATTTTGACTTAGAGGAAGGCTTACTTGATAGCTCAAAGTTACCAAGAATTATTATGGATCCATACAATTCATTGTCATTTAAAAAAGAAAAGGATTTAGATTTTAAAGATACAATCGTTACTTTATTAATTGATAATTCTGGATCAATGAGAGGACGACCTATCACAATTGCTGCAATATGTGCTGATATTTTATCTAGAACTTTAGAAAGGTGTTCTGTGAAAGTTGAAATTTTAGGATTTACAACAAAAAATTGGAAAGGTGGACAAAGTAGAGAACTTTGGAATAAAAATTCTAAACCTAAAACTCCTGGAAGATTAAATGATTTAAGACATATAATTTATAAAGGTGCTGATACTCACTGGAGACAAGCTAAAAATAATTTAGGACTCATGTTGAAAGAGGGCCTGTTAAAAGAAAATATTGATGGAGAAGCTATTTCTTGGGCTTACAATAGAATTAAGAAGAGAAAAGAAGAAAGAAAAATTATGATGGTAATTTCTGATGGCGCACCAGTGGATGACTCTACTCTTTCAGTAAATTCAGGTGATTTTTTAGAAAAACATTTAAAGAAAATGGTAAAATTCATAGAAACAAAAACTGAAATTGAAGTTTTAGCAATTGGTATTGGTCATGATGTTTCAAGATATTACGATAAGGCAATTAAAATTACAGATGTAAATGAATTAGGGGATGTTATGATATCTCAATTAAGTTCTTTATTTGAAACTAAAAGAAAATTTCACTAAATATTAAATAAATCTTTATTATTCCATTTAATAATCACTTCTGCTCCGCTTCTAGTTTTTGAGTTTCTACAATTGATTGAAGCAAAATTTTTTTCTAATAGTGTTTTTCCAATAAATAACCCTAATCCTAGACCAGTTTTCGACTTATCAATAGGATCTTTTGTTCTTAAATAAGGTTCACCAATTTTTGACAAGACATCTTTTGGATAACCATTGCCATCATCTTCAATGGTAATTTCAGTGATTTCACTATCACTTTTTAAAGTAATATGGATTTTATCTTTAGAAAATTTATTGGCATTTCCAATAAAGTTTCTTAAGCCATATACAATTTCTATAGATTTAGTTATTTTCTTTTGGTTTGAAAATTGATCGTGATTAAAAATAAACTTCTTTTGACTGATCTCTTTAAATGAAGTGATAATTTCACTTAAATAGTCTTTCATTGAAATATCTTTATCAATGAACTCATCTTCTTCTACAGGGTTTAAAGTTAATCGCTTTAGAATTTCATTACACCTTTCCACCTGGCTGGACAATAGCTGAATATCTTTTTTAACATCATCTTGATTTTTAAATTGTTTTTCGAGATCATGAGCAATAATCTTGATGGTAGATAAAGGAGTTCCAAGTGAATGGGCTGCAGCTGCAGCTTGACCACCTAAAGATAAAAGTTCATGTTCAGAAGCCATCACTTCTTCCATTTTTGCTAATGCCTCTCTTCTTACTCTAGATTGTGTTCCAAATGACATGGCTAAATAATTTAAGAAAATTAAAGCAATAACTAATGCGGTTGGAATTGAATAGTAATAATAATGATTATTATGAAGATCACTTTTAATAGGCAGTGGTAAGTCGTGATAATAAAAAGTCAAAAATAATATCGTAATTATTGTTAACAGTACCAATAAAGTATTTGTTCTTAAACTTAAGTTTGAAGAAGAAAAGATACTAGGAACTAGTAGAAAAATTACAAATGGATTGGTAATTCCTCCTGTTAGATAAAGTAGAGCACCTAATTGCAATATATCAATTACTAAAAAAATAAAAGCTGATCTATCTGATAATTGTGTTTTTTTATATATAAAGATTAAAAAGAGATTACTTAAAACACCTAAAAAAATAACTAGATTGCAAATAATAAAATTAAAATCAAAATTTAATAAAAAATAGACAAAGTTAACTGAAATTAATTGTCCTATAATACCAATCCATCTTAAACTTATATAAGTTGATTTTTTAAAGAAATGATATTTTGAAGTTTCAAAGAACTTCATTATTAGATATCAAGATTTTGTACATTAATTGCGTTAGAAATTATAAAATCTTTTCTCAAAGCAACATCGTTACCCATCAATGTGTGTATTAGACTTTGATCCTTTTTTAGATCTTTTGAATACTGTACTTGTAATAAATTTCTAGTTTCAGGGTCAAGAGTTGTGCTCCATAATTCTTCTGGGTTCATCTCACCTAAACCTTTAAATCTTTGAATATTCATTTTTGATTTTTCAAGATCTAGTTCTTTAATAAACTCTTTAGATCCTCTTTTTAATTTTTTTAATTCTTTATTATTATTAACAATATAATCCTCTAACTCTTTTTCATCTTTAATATATATTCCTTTGGTTCCTTTATTTATTTTAAATAAAGGAGGTTGAGCCAAATAAACGTGTCCATTTTCAATTAATTTATTAAATGGCTTGTTGTTAAAAAAAGTTAATAGAAGAGCTCTAATGTGTGATCCATCTACATCAGCATCCGTCATGATAATAATTTTTCCATACCTTAGATCTTTTAAATCTATTTCTTGTACTTTTGGATCTAATCCTAAAGCATTGATTAAAGTAACTATTTCATTAGATGAAATCATTTTTGATAAAGCTTTAGTTCTTTGTTGCTCAGAACTATCACCATTTCCATTTTTTTTAACGTGTAAATCTTCAACATAAGTGTTTAAAATTTTACCTCTTAAAGGTAAGACAGCTTGATTAGCTCTATTTCTGCCTTGTTTAGCTGAGCCACCTGCTGAATCACCCTCTACAATAAACAATTCTGTGCCTTCTTGTTTTCCTATCTGACAATCAGCAAGTTTTCCAGGAAGACCACTTAATTCTAAAGCACCTTTTCTTCTTACATTTTCTCTAGCTTTTCTAGCCACATCCCTTGCCATTGCCGCTTGAATAACTTTTGCAAGAATTATTTTTGCAACTGAAGGGTTTTGATCAAACCATATAGACAGTTTTTCATTTACAACTGTTTCAACAATCATTCTAACTTCTGAAGAAACTAATTTATCTTTAGTTTGAGATGAAAATTTTGGATCTGGAATTTTTGCAGATATCACACAGGTAAGCCCTTCTTTGATATCATCTCCTGAAATAGCTAATTTGTTTTTTTTTAGAAGATTGTGTTCATTTGCATATTTATTAATAACTCTTGTTAGTGCACTTCTAAAACCTAATAAATGTGTTCCACCATCTTTTTGATAGATATTATTTGTGTAAGGAAAAATATCTTCAGCATAACTTGCATTCCATTTTAAAGAACATTCTAGTTCAATATTGTCTTTTTTTCCTTCTATATAGATTGGTTTTTTAAATAAATCATTTCCATTTTTATTTTGTAGTTTTTCTCTTTTTTCATCTAGAAAATCTACAAACTCGAGTACACCACCATCAAATTTAAATTCAGATACTTTCTCTTTTTTTAAACTAGCATCAGTAAAAATTATTTTAATACCTTTATTCAAAAAGGCTAGCTCTCTCATTCTTTTGATCAGAATATTTGCACTAAATTTTATGGAAGAAAATATTTCTTTTGATGGCAAAAATGTTATTTGAGTCCCAGTTTCTTTAGATTTTCCTGTAACTTTCAACGGTGCTTTTGCTTCACCGTTTTTAAATTCTATAAAGTGCTTTTTTCCGTCTCTGTTAATCTCTAATTGCAATGACTCAGACAAAGCATTAACAACAGAAACACCCACTCCATGAAGTCCTCCTGATACTTTATATGAATCGTGATCAAATTTACCACCAGCATGAAGTTGAGTCATAATAACTTCTGCAGCTGATTTTTTTTCTCCC
>JAFJTK010000022.1 GCA_017880265.1 Candidatus Pelagibacter sp.
ATTATTTCCATTTTGGTCCAGTTGGAATGGGTGCAAAATCAAAACTATTAAACAATTTTTTAACTCTTGGAAATGCTGCTTTGATAAACCATATGGCAAAAGCTGCTAAACAATTTGATCTAAATCTTCAAAAATTATTTGATGTTGCAAAACTTGGGTCTGGAAATTCAGCTGCACTTATTAGAGTTTTTGATGCTTTGCTTCAAGGAGACTCTACAGGATTTAAATTCACAGCCTCTAATTCAGTTAAAGATTTAACTTATATTCAAGATCTATTAAAAGATTTTCCTGAAGCTGAAAAAATTGCAGAAGATAATAAAAATTATTTTCAAAAAGCAGTAGACGATGGTTACGGAGAAAATTTTATTAGTGAATTAATTGATAAAAAATAATTTAAGAAGAATTAATTAAGTTACCGGGAATCTACTAAAACACTAAGTTGTATTCAAGAAATATATTTGCATAAAATGTAAATAAATAAATTGAAATTTATTTTAAAATAATTACCTTTATTACAAGGAGGTCATTATGTTAAAACTTACACCACCTGACACATAACTGAAGAGCCAATCCATAAAACAAACAAAAAAAATCCATACGGATTTAAAAGCCAAAGTGGCTTATGTATAAGGGAGCTCTTTAGGACTTATCTTAAAGAGCGAACCCTTTTAATTTAATTAACAGACTTTAATATTTCTAATGGAAGTGGTGCATCAGGATATTTAACAATACACAATTCCTCATATTTTTTGCAAAATTCAATTAGAACTTTATAGACATTATCTTTATTTTTAAGATCCAAACTTTTAATCATTTGATCTCTTTCTTGTTCTAACTCTTTAATCTGGTTATTATTTACAAACTCTCCCGTTTCAATTTCCCAAAAGGTGTTTTCTAACTCTTCATGACTTAATTCTTTAAGTTTTTTTTGAAGTTCTTTAATTACCTCGTCATCGGTTTCTTTATCTTTCATGGGTGAATTAATTAATTTAATTAAACACTTATCGTGTAACCCATCGATAAAATGATCATAAGGTCTTCCTTCAGATAAGTCTCTAAAATGATTTGAGTTAAAATAACTATTAATTGCAGCTTTTGTAGTTATTTTTTCTTTGCCCTTAATAACTGCTATTTGAACATAGACTTCTTGATGAATATAATTATCTAAATGTTCCTTAATTTTTATAGGGATCATAAATTAAAAAAATGAACTAGTTAAAGATTAATGTTCTACTCTATATTTTGAGTGACAAGCTTTACAATTGCCCCACATTAGTTGTCCTAATGAACCTCTAATATTGTCAGAATTTTCAATAATTGACGCTAATTCAATCATATCGTTAGAAGATTTTTCCATTAAAGAATTAAACTTATCTTTTTCTTCCCATATTAAAGGCGTAGCTTCAGTTTTAAATCCTTCCTTAGTATTATCAGGAAACAATTCAATTAAAGTTTTGTAGTTTTCACTCATTTCTAGCATTAATTCTTTTGCTTCTTCAAAATCACCACTGGATGAGAGAGATTGAACCTTTTTAGCAGTATTATAATTTTTACTAAACAAAGCTTTTCTA
>JAFJTK010000109.1 GCA_017880265.1 Candidatus Pelagibacter sp.
ATCCAAATACCCCGTTAGAAGAAACAGCTGATGCATTAGAGCTAATTTATAAATCAGGTAAAGCTTTATACATTGGTATTTCTTCATATTCTTCAAAGAAAACTATTGAGATGTTTAATATTTTAAAGAAAAGGAATATTAAAATATTTATCCATCAACCTTCTTACTCTTTAATAAACAGATGGTTTGAAAAAGATTTAGATAAAAATTTAATTAAACTAGGAATTGGAACTATTGCTTTTTCTCCATTAGCGCAGGGTATGTTGTCAGATAAATATTTAAAAGGAATACCAAAAGCATCTAGAGCAAGTGATCCAAAATCAGCGTTAGACAAAGGATTTATTACTAAAAGAAATATAAAAATAATTTCAGATTTAAATAAAATTGCAAAAAAAAGAGGTCAAACTTTATCTCAAATGGCTTTAGCATGGGTACTCAATAATAAAGCGGTCACTACCGCTTTGATTGGAGCGAGTAGTGTTAAGCAAATTAAAGAAAATATTGAAAGTTTAGATAACTTAAATTTTTCTAAATCAGAGCTTCGGGAAATAGATAAAAAAGCAAAAGAAGGAAATATTAATAAGTGGGCAAGATCTAGCTCTTATTAAAAAAAGTGTTTTTCAATTAAATAATAAAGAGTGAATATTATTAAAGACGAACAAATAATAATAAAAACTCTCTCTTGATTGCTCATTATTGCTGACTTTTATGATTCATGATCTCAATCATACACTGAGTTGCATATTCTCGCCATTCAGACGAATTTTTGGTTTTAAGACTATTTAAATGATCGCGATTACTTTTAATATCATCTTGATGTTTTAATTTATCCGCACCATTCAAATTTGCTTCCATACTAGATAAATTTGTCTCCATCGCCTTTATCCACTCTTTTCCAAGTTCAACACATTTTTGATCGTCTTTTTCATCACAAATTTGTTTAAAAAAATTGAAAATTACATCATCAGTCTTGATGGCAGTATTCATGCTTACTTATTACAAGTACCAATAGAGCCTGGACCACACGTTTCACCACCAGTCCAAGTAGCACCAATCAAGTTGGCACCATCAAAATTAGCATTAGTAATATTAGATGAAGTAAAGTTTGCTTCCATTAAATTTGAATTTTGAAAATTTGCTTCAATTAAAGTTGCTCCCATAAAATCAACTCTAGTAAGATTAGATCCTGAAAAATTGGTTTTTTCAAAATTTGCTCCAATTGAAATTGTTTCATATAAATTTGCTCTCACAAATGTAGACTCAGGAAAAGTTCCAAATGATAAATTTGAATTCATCATTATACTTTTGTCAAAATTAACTTGTATGAAACTCGCAAATGAAAGATTTGAATTTGGAAGATAACTACCTTGTAAGTCTTGTGCATCTGAAAATCTACAATTCGAGTAATCAACTCCATCCGTTAATGGATCATCACAAGCAGCATTTGAATGTGACATAAAGATAAAGCTAAAAAAGATTAAAAATAATATTTTTTTCATAATGAAAACTAACAAATAAAATATGTCAAAACAATGAACGTTTCTAACTATAAAAAAAAATTAACATTATAATTCAATGTCTTTTTAGAGTATAAATTTTAATTTATGAAAGAATATAACATTGCGTCAATACCAGGAGATGGAATAGGAAAAGAAGTAGTTCCTGAAGGATTAAAAGTATTAAAAGAAGCTGCACAAAAGCATCAATTTAAAATTAATTTTACTGAATACGATTTTGCTTCCTGTGATTATTATAAAAAACACGGAAAAATGCTTCCAGATGATTGGAAGGATAAGTTGGGAAAACATGATGCAATATTTTTTGGGGCGGTCGGTATGCCAGATCAAGTTCCAGACCACATATCTTTATGGGGATCTTTGCTTCAATTTAGAAGGCAATTTGATCAGTATATAAATCTTCGGCCAGTAAAATTATTTCCAGGGATTGACCCTCCATTAGCAAATAAAAAACCTGGTGACATTGATATGCTGATAGTTAGAGAAAATACTGAAGGCGAATATTCTTCTGTTGGTGGTAGGATGTACAAAGATACAGATCGAGAAATTGCAATTCAAGAAACTATCATGTCAGCACACGGGGTAGATAGAGTGCAAAAATTTGCTTTTGAATTAGCAAAGCAAAGAAAAAGGAAAAAATTAACGAATGCAACAAAATCAAACGGAATTTCAATTACAATGCCATTTTGGGATGAGCGATTTAATGAAATGAAAAAGAACTATCCTGAAATTGAAACAGACCAATTCCATATTGATATTTTGGTTGCAAGATTTGTTCTTAACCCTGAATGGTTTGATGTGGTAGTTGCATCAAATTTATTTGGAGATATTCTTTCAGACTTAGGACCTGCTTGCACAGGCACTATTGGAATTGCTCCATCTGGAAATATTAATCCTGAAAATAAATTTCCCTCTTTATTTGAACCAGTTCATGGTTCTGCTCCAGATATAGCAGGAAAAGGAATTGCAAACCCAGTTGGTCAAATTTGGTCTGGGGCAATGATGTTAGATTATTTAGGAGAAAATGAAGCTTCAAATTCAATTGTTCAAGCGATTGAAAAATCTTTAAGTAGTAAAGAAAATAGAACTAAAGATTTAGGAGGAGATGCTGATACTATAAAGTCTTCTAACTCTATTTTATCTAATCTTTAAACAGATTTTCGATTTGAGTTTCCGCGTCTTTAATTGATTTATCATAATCAAGTGCCATTTGATCTGCACTAATTATATCTACTTTTTCAATACCAAAAAAATTCAACATATATTTTAACCACGGTGTTAAAAAATCTTCTGAACTATTTAATTTAGTTCCTCCTGAAGTAATAACTAAATATGCCTGTTTGTTTTGCAGCAAACCTTCTCTTCTTCCATTGGGTTTAAATCTAAACGTTTCTCCAATTCTTGCTGCTAAATCACACCAGGCTTTAAGTGTTGCTGGAGGTCCGTGATTATAAATTGGAGCTGAAATTATAATAACATCACTCTCTTTTAATTCTTTAACAAGCGTATCTGACAACTTAAACATTTTTTTATGTTCATCAGTTTGGTCTTTTTCATCAATTTTCATACCAGACTCAGTCAAACCGCTCACAAAAAGCATCTCATCGTCTAAATCCCTATAAATAACTTCGTCCCCTGGTTTTTTGATTTTATCTAATATTTTTTTAGCTAATGCTCTTGAAGTTGATCCCTTTTTTCTAGCACTTGAATCTATTTGATAAATTTTCATTAATACTTTTAACCGAAATTTTGCATAAAAGGAAAAATTTTAATTATATAAAAACCAATTGCCTGCAATTGGTTTGTTAAAATCAAAACACCTGTGATTAGAAGAATAATTCCACCTATTTTAGATATTAAGTTTATATTTTTCTTAAAATTTTTCGAAAATAATAGAAATTTTTGAATTAAATAGCCTGATAATACAAAAGGAATTGCAAGCCCTATAGAATAGAAACTTAATAACAGGATTGCTTTAGATAAAGTTTCCTCTATGGAAGCTAAAGCTAATATAGAGCCTAAAATAGGACCTATGCAAGGTGTCCAACCAAATCCAAAAGCTAATCCTATTATGTATGGGAATAAAAAATGTTGTGATTTTTTTGCTTCAAATCTTTTTTCTAAATTTAAATAACCAATATTGATTACTCCAATCAGTTGTAGAGAAAAAATTATTATTATAACTCCAGCTAATATTCTTAATGTTTCTGAGTTTTGTAAAAGTGCTTGACCTAAAAACGATGCGGAAGCTCCTAAAGTGATAAAGACAGTTGAGAAACCCAAACAAAATAAAATTAACGGTACAATATCTATTTTTTTTGATTTTAAAATTTCTTGAAGAGATTGACCTGAAATAAAGGAAACATACCCAGGTATCAAAGGTAACACACAAGGAGATAAAAAACTGATAAGTCCTGCTCCAAAAGCTATTAACAGTTCAATCATTTAACCTGTATTTTTCATTGCAGCAGATATTCCTGCTATAGAAGTCATTAAAGCATCATCAAGATATTTTTTATCCTCTTTGTTATATTTTCTATTATTTAATTTATTCATAATATTTGCCTGCAAAATATTTAACATTTCAGTATAATTATTTCTGATAAATAATGATTTTCTAAACTCTTTTCTTTCTTTAATCACTTCCTTTGGAGTAATCTTATTATGTAGTTTGACTAATGTTTTAAACTGAAACCTCAATCTCTTACCAATTCTTATCAAACCTTTGTCTGCTAGATTATTTTCGTAAATAATTGAAATTTCTGGGTCCACTTTTGAAATCACCATATCTAATATATCCATAGTAGATACAAAATAAGGCCAATTTGTTTCCATGTCCGTTAATGTTTTGGAAAATTTTTTAATAGACCCATATCTTAATGCTTCAGTAGTTCCAAGCCAAGCTGGTAACATCAATCTAATTTGGGTCCATGCAAAAACCCAAGGAATAGCTCTTAAGCTTTGTATATTATCAACATTCTTCCTTTTGGTAGGCCTAGATCCAATTGCAAGCTTTCCAAGAGATTTATGAGGAGTAACTGTTTTAAAATATCTAATAAAATCTTCGCTATGATTTAGATTTTTTCTATAAGCAGAAGTTGAGATTTCTGACATTTTTTCAATTAAATCTCTCCAATTTTTTTTAGATCTTGGTGGAGGATTTAACGATGCATCCATAACTGCACCTATGTAACTACAAAGGTTATATTCAGCTAAAGGTTTATATCCATATTTCTGCTGAATTACTTCACCTTGATCTGTAATTCTAATTTTTCCATTAACTGTATTTGAAGGTTGAGATTTTAAGGTTGCCTGAATTGGACCACCGCCTCTTCCAGCGGATCCTCCTCTTCCGTGGAAAAAGACTAAATCTATTTTATATTTTTTAGCTAAATTTCTAAGTTCCTCTTGAAGTTTATACTGATGCCAGCTAGCAGATAATTTTCCCGCATCTTTACTGGAGTCTGAATAACCAATCATTACCTCTTGCTGGTGATTGATAAGTTTTCTGTACCAAGATAATTTAAAGAGATTTTCCATTACCACTTTAGCATTTTTTAAATCATCTAATGTTTCAAAAAGTGGGACTACTCTTAGTAAATTTTTAGTTTGGGCTTGTTTTTGCAAAAAATAAACTGACAAAATATCAGAAGCTTTTGATGTCATGGATATTACATAAGCACCAAGACATTGAGCTGGTTCTTTTGATATTTGTTTAAAGGTATTCCATACCTCTTTATTTTCTTTATCTCTAATATCTATTTTGTCTAAAAAATATTTTTTTTGTTTTATTAAAGAATTTAATAAATTTATCTTTTTACTTTCACTAATCTTTATATAATCAGTCTTGTATTTCTTTTTAATTACTTCATTTATTAATTTTTCATGCCTTGAAGACTCTTGTCTAATATCTAATTTCGCAAGATTAATTCCAAAGCATCGAATTCTTCTAATTAAATCTAATAAATCAGAGTTGGCTATATGCTGTCCTTTATATAAATTTAACGACTCTCTTATGTCTCTTAAAGGTTCTAAAATCTCATTTTTATCTTGAAGTAATTTATTTTCATCAAGTGGTACATTTTTATTCAAATGCCTCTCTATTAATTGATGAGTATTTCTAATTTTGTCTCTAATAGGTCTTAAATATACTCTGTAAGGCTCAAATGTTTTTCCAACTATTCGTCTAATCTTTTGAGAGCATTCCTCCATTGAGAGATCTTGGATTAATTTAGTTAATTCTTTTTCGTATAATTTTGCAGCCTGCCATCTTGAAAATAAAATTACTTTTTTAGTAACTTCTGCGGTGACATTTGGATTTCCATCTCTATCTCCTCCCATCCATGATCCAAATTGGATAGGATTGAAGTTTCGTGGTAAATCTTTATTTAAATTTTTCCTAAAAATATCATTTAATCTTTTATAAACTCTAGGAATGGTATCCCATAAACTATCTTCAATAATTGCAAGACCCCATCTCGCTTCATCAAGCGGAGAAGGTTTTGTTCTTTTCAATTCATCCGTTTTCCAAATTATTGTAATTTCTGTATAAAGTTTTCTATCTATTTCAATAATCTTTGATGGATACTTTTTATACAAATGTCTTTGCTCCATTAAATCAATTAAATTGGCATATTTTTGGATTAAGGTTCTTCTTTTAACTTCTGTTGGATGTGCAGTTAGAACAATACCAATATCTAAATTTTTAGCTTGTTCATATATTTTGTTGTTGGAAATACTTTTGTTTTTAAAAAGTCCGTTAATAATGTCCTCTATAAATATATTTTGTTTTTTATCCTTAAAGAAAGGATTGTCGTATTCATTAAGTTTACGTGAAGCGTCTAATGATTCTGCAAGATTCATTAAATTTAAAATATGCGAAAAAGCTCTAGTGATCTTAAAAGTTTGTTTAGGTGGAAGCTTTTTGATTTCTTTTGATATTTTTGAAAAAATTTTACTTTTATTTTTATCTAATAAAGTATTTTTGGATAATAACCTTAATCTTTCAACAATCTTATAAAAAGCTATGCCTTCTTGATCTTTAATAACTCTTCCAAGAAATGTTCCTAATAACCTAATATCCTCTCTTAAAAGCTTAGTAGGTATCCGTTCATAGTAAAGATCTCTTTTTTTCATTACTTAAAATAAATTTCTTTTGTAAAATTCCTTTTGAATTAGTTTTTACACTAAATAAGAATCCAGAATATCTAAATTTTTGCAATCCAGCCTTGTCCATGCCTTTAGTTGCTGAAGTAATAAAAAGTTCATTATTATTCTGTCCACCAAATGCACAATTAGTTATATTTTGTGCTGGTAGATTAATTCGATGTATTAATTTAGCATTTTTGTTAAAAACCGAAACACGTGCACCATTAAAATGGGCTACCCATAAATTTTTATATTTATCCAAAGTCATTCCATCTGGCGATCCATCTTTAGGTGATAATTTCTTAAATATTTTTTTACTAATTATTTTATCATTTTTATCAATCTTGATTTTATAAATTTTCTTTTTTGGACTATCTGTATGATAAAAATTATACTGATCAATAAAAGCGGGGCCATTTGTAATTCTATAATTAGTATCCACTTTAGTTAATAATAAATTCTTATCTAATTTATACAAAGAACCCTTTTCTATATTTCGTTCTAAATTATCCATAGTTCCAAACCAAAGATTTCCATTTGGATCAGTCTTTCCATCATTAATTCTGTTTAATTTAATATTTTTTTCTATTGGAATTTTTTTGATAATTTTTTTAGTTTTAATATTTTGAATTCTTAATTCACCTTGAAGTCCTAAAATAAAAACATCTCGTTCAATATGAGCAAGAAAACCAATTTCTTTATTTACTTTATAAATTTTCTTTTTTTTATTTTTAATATTTAATGAGAAAAATTTCTTTTTCTTAATATCTACAAAATAAATTGAATTGTGTTCCTTAACCCATAAAGTTCCCTCACCTAGTTTACATCTTAGTTTCCAAAGAACTTTTGGCTCAGTTGTTTTAATCTTATTCATTGATTTCATACTCCTTAATAAAATCTTGATTGGGTGTAATTCCAATTCCAGGATTATCTGATATTGAAGCAAATCCATTATTTTGCTTAACTTGATCTAAAATTGAAAAACTTTCTGTTGGCAATTCTGTTATAAAAATATTTTTTTCTGTCGTATCAAACTCAAGCATTGATTTTGATGGGAATAATCCTCCTGGCATATCCGGTTGGGCAGTTAGCAAATGTAGGTTAGTTGCTATACTTACAGCAGATCCCCAAACGTGATTAATTACTGGAATGAAATTAGCTTGTGCTAATGCAGATACTTTTAAATATTCAGTAATTCCACCTAATCCACAAACTTCTGGCTGAGCTATATCAATGCATTTTTTTTTAATTAATTCATTCCATCCATATTTTGTAAACTCTGCTTCCCCACCTGCAATATTAGTATTAATTTTTTGTTTTAATTCTCTATAACCATCATAATCTTCAGGTGCTACAGGCTCTTCAAACCAAAAAATATCAAGTTCATCTAAACCTCTTCCAACATATAATGCATCATTTAAATTATAAGCATGGTTTGCATCTACCATTAACTTAAAATCTTGCCCAACTATCTCTCTTACAGCTCTAACAAGTTTCAAATCATCTACTGGACCTACTCCAACTTTCATTTTCATTGCTTTAAAATTTTTAGATTTAATTTGTGTTGCTTCTTGCTTGAATAAATCAATTAACTCTGAAGTAGATTTTTTTTGTAACATCATCCCATACCCATAAACTGGGATTTGATCATTACATTTTCCACCAACAAGCTGATAAAGAGGAGTATTAGTTTTTTTTCCTAAAATATCCCACAATGCAATATCAACTCCTGATAATGCTTGGATTGGCATTCCTTTTTGTCCGCTATCTCTTAAAAGATTATATACTTTGTGCCAGATATGTTCTTTATTTAAAGGATCTTCACCAATAATTAATGGTTGAATAACTTTCTCAACAATAAACTTATTTGCTAAAGCAATGTTGCCAGGTCCAAAACACTCTCCCCAGCCTGTAATCCCCTCATCAGTTTGAACTTCTACGAGATGAGCGGTTCTAAATTTATAATATTGTTGTGAATATCCTAACTCTTTTTCTAACTCATATCTAAGTACATGACTTTTAATAGAAGTTATTTTCACAATTGATTATAAAGCAACTACTTTCGAGTTTTGCTCACCTAAGTTTTCTATTGATAATTTCATTGTATCCCCTGCTTTTAAAAATTGCTGAGGTTTCATTCCCATACCAACACCAGGAGGTGTTCCAGTAGTAATTATATCACCAGGTTGTAAAGACATAAATTTGCTTACATAGGACACAATTACATTTACATTAAATATCATTGTACTTGTGTTACCAGTTTGCATTCTATTGCCATTAACATCTAAACTCATTTTTAGATTATTTATGTCAGCTATTTCATCTTTTGTAACAAGATATGGTCCAATTGGTCCATAAGTGTCATGTGATTTTCCTTTAACCCATTGACCCATTTTTTCAATTTGCCATTCTCTTTCACTAACATCATTAACTAGACAATATCCTAAAATATGATCTTGAGCTTTATCTTCTGAAATATGTTTTGCTTCTTTTCCTATTACAATCCCAAGCTCAACTTCCCAATCTAATTTTTTTGACCCAGATACGATTTCAACGTCATCATTAGGGCCTGCTATAGAACTAGTCGCTTTCATAAACATGATAGGTTCTGAAGGAACTTCTGCACCAGTTTCAGCAGCATGATCAGAATAATTTAATCCAATTGCTACAAACTTGCCTGGTTTTGTTACACATGATCCAATTCTCTCACTTGAAGATAATTCTGGTAATGAAGATAAATCTACATTTTGTAATTTTGATATAGTTTCAAAATTCACATGATCAGGATTTAAATCTCCAATATGTGAACTAATATCTCTAATCTTGCCTTCTTTATCTAAAGCTGCTGGCTTTTCACTTCCTTTTTGACCTACTCTTAATAACTTCATAATTTTCCTCTTTTATTTAATTAAATTGAAATTCCACCGTCAACAGAAATTGTTGTTCCTGTGGTAAATGTTGAATCATCACTAGCCAAATATACAGCCATAGCAGCAATCTCTTCTGCTGTTCCTAATCTTCCCATAGGCTGTCTTGCGATAAAATCTTTTTTAGCTTGAACTGGATCTGGGCTTTGATTAACTCTATCTTGCCATGAAGGTGAAAATACTGTTCCAGGTGCAATTGAATTACATCTGATATTTTGTTTTACAAAGTCTGCTGCAATGGATTTAGTTAAACCAATAACTGCTCCTTTGGTAGTTCCATAGACAAATCTATTTGGAAATCCTTTTAAACTTGAAGCGCATGATGAAACATTAATTATACTTCCGCCATTTTGTTTGACCATTAATGGTAAAATTGCTTTGCACATTTGGTACATAGATTTGACATTTACATCAAAAGAAAAATTCCAATCTTTATCTTCACATTCAAGAATACTTCCATGATGAACAAATCCAACTGCATTAAATAATGCATCTACTCTATCTAAAGTTTTTACAAATTCTAAAATCGCATTGTTGTCTGTTGAATCTAGCGTTTGAACTGTAATATCAGGATACTCTTTATTTAAATCAGCTAAAGTTTTATCATTTAAATCTGTTGCTATAACGTTTGCACCTTCATTATGAAATGCAATTGCAGTTGCTTTACCAATTCCTTGACCTGCTGCTGTTACTACAATTTTTTTACCTTCTAATCTTCCGCTCATTTTTTGTTTATCCTTTCAATTTCTTTATAAAGAGAACTGTGATCTGTATCTCCATGTCCATTTTCAACAAGTGTTTTATACATTTCTTTCACTAAATTTGAAATAGGTAAATGTGTATTAAAACTATTTGCACACTCTAAAATATTATTCATATCTTTTAAATGAACTGATGTTTTACCTTTAGGAGTAAAATCTTTATCAATCATTCTTTTTCCATGTGTTTGAAGTATTTTACTATCTGCCCAACCACCAGATAAAGCTTTGATCATTTTATTTGGGTTTGCTCCTGCTTTTTCACAAAGTGTTACTGCCTCCGCTACTGCTCCAATAGTTAAACCAACTATTATTTGATTTGCTAGTTTAGAGACTTGTCCACTTCCCACTGGTCCAACTAATGTCGGATTACCCATAGTTTTTAAAACATCATTAACTTCATCAAAAACATTTTGCTCCCCACCGACCATTATTGCTAGTGACCCTTCTTCGGCTCCAATTGTTCCACCTGAAACAGGTGCATCTAAATAATTAATATTTTTAGATTTTAAACTATTTCCATGCTTAGTTGCTGTGGTTGGTTTAACTGAACTCATATCAATAACAGTAGCTCCTGATTTTAAATTTTCTAAAAAATTAGAACTTTCCATTACATCATTAATTGCTCCATCATCCGTTAACATAGTAATTACAACATCACTGTCTTTAACCACATCGTCAATTGAGGTTGAAATTTCTGCACCAAATTCCTTTAAAGGTTCAGCTTTGTTTTGAGATCTATTAAATGCTTTTAAATCAAAACCTGATTTTAATATATTTTTTGCCATCGGCAGACCCATCAAGCCTATGCCAATAAAACCAATTTTTTTACTCATTTATTTTTTTGGAACAAATTCGTGGAAGTTTTGTGTCATTATTTCTGGAAAAAACATAACACATGCTAACACAATTAATTGAATTACTATAAATGGTGCAAATCCTCTAAAGATATCTGTTAACGAGATATGAGGAGGAGCAACTGACTTTAAGTAAAAGGCGGCAGGGCCAAATGGTGGACTTAAAAATGATACCTGCATGTTCACACAAAACAATATTCCAAACCAAATTGGATCAAATCCAAGTGCTAAAACTATTGGCAAAAATACTGGCATCGCTAACAATACTATTCCAACCCAATCCATAAACGCTCCCATTACTAAGAACATTAATTGCATCATAAAAATTAAATACATTGGCTTTAAATCATAAGCCAATATTGTCTCTGCAACATATTTTGGACCACCTGCAAGTGAATAAGCTCCAGCTAAAACTGTTGCACCAAAAGTAATAGTTAAAATAGTACCCGATGCTTTAAAAGTTCTTGTAAGAGCATCTTTAAATAAAAACACTGTTAATTCTTTTCTAGCAAAAATTATAATTAATGTTGCTACTACACCCATTCCAGCAGCTTCCGTGATACCTGTTATCCCTGAATAAATTGAACCTAAAACAATTATTACAATCCCAATTGGAGGCAAAAGACCTGGTAGATATGAAATTTTTTCTTTTAAAGTTAATGGCGGTTCATCACTTAATGGTGCAAGATGTGGCTGCAATCTTGTTCGTATAAGAATATAAATAATGATTAAACTTGAAATCATTAAACCTGGTACAATTGCTTCTTGAAACAACATCGTAATTGACGTTTCAGTAGTTAATCCATAAATAATTAAAACAATTGAAGGTGGGATCATTGTACCTAAAGAACCTGATGCACAAATAATTCCAATAGACATATCTTGATCATATTTTAATCTTAACATCTGCGGTAATGCAATTAATCCTAATAAAACTATTTCTCCTCCAATAATTCCACTCATTGCAGCCATGATAGTTGCCATGATTGCAGTCACAACTCCAACACCGCCTCTAGTTTTTCTTAACCATGCATTTAAAGCATCATAAAGATCTCTTGCTATATTAGAGCGTTCAAGCAAGGAGGCCATAAATATAAAGAGCGGAACTGATAAGAAAGAATAAGTTACAACAAGAGAATAATATCTTGAAAGTAAAATACCTAAAGCGTGTTCTCCAATATATAAGAACACAAGTACAGCACCCATAAAACCTGAGGCAAAACCCATTGGAACCCCAATAGATATAAGAGCTAATAATCCAACAATAAGTATTATAGAGAGTGTTCCTATTTCAAATTCCATTTTATTTTAAATCTTTAGAAGGGTCGTATTGTTTTTCTTTTGGATTTTTCCAATCAATTATTAAATTATTTACCGATTGAACAGCTATAAGAAATACACATATAAGTGTTAATGGCTTCATGGTTGCAGGAATTGGTGGATCCCAGTAAGTTGCAAATCTTTCCCAAGTAGTAAATGATCTATGGGCATCTTCCCAACCACCATAAATTACTGCAGTTGCAAATAAAACAATAACTATAGTACTAATTAAATCAAAAATTCTCTGTGTGGGTCTTCCAACATAATCATATAACATTACTATTCTAATATGACTTCTGAGTCTTGTTGCGTATATTCCTCCAACCAAATAACAAATTCCAGCTAACCATAAACATAGCTCATTAGCCCATAAAGTTGGTTTAAATACTATGTATCTCATAAATATTTCGTACATCATGACGAGTACTATTATGGGGATTAAATATTTAATTGTGTGGCTTAAAAATAAAGAAACTCTATCAATCCAATTTATTGGAAAATCATCCTTGCTTGCAACTTTTTCATTTTGTTCTTGTAATTGTTTATCAAGCATAGGTTAAAAAAAATTTTTTAAAAAGAAGGGCCTTTTCAGGCCCCTCAAGATTTTATTTTGTGCTTTTTATTATAAGATACCGTTAGCTTTCATGTAAGCTGTGTGGATATCTATAAGTGCAGCAGCTTCAGGAGATTTCTTTTTCCATTCCTGCCAAGCATCTAGTGCAGCATTTCTGAACTTAAGTCTATCTTCTCTAGACCAGTCATGAAGAGTAACGCCCATAGCATTTAAAGCTTTAACTGCTTCTGCGTTTTTTCTTTCAACTAAGCTAGTGATAGTTCTTCCAGCGATTTCTATTCCTGCTTTCATTGCTCCTCTTTCATGAGGTTTTAGCTTTTTCCATACTTTAGTATTACAAGCTAAGTGGTCAGCTGGCATAGAGTGAAAACCTGGGTATGTCGCATACTTATTGTTTTCATAGTGTCCACCTGCATAGTTAGTTGCAAGAGATGAGTAGTCCGCACCATCAATAAGACCTGTTTGTAAAGCAGTTGGAACTTCACCAAAGTCCATAACGATTGGCTTAGCACCTAGTGCTGTAAAGATCATACTTTCCATTCCTGGAGGTGATCTAAATTTAAAGTCTTTGATTGAAGCAACATCTGGAATTGGCTTACTAGATATTAGAGACTCATGTCCTGGTATCCACCAACCAATTAAAGTCATTCCATATTTATTGTAAAGTGCATCAACAGCATCTTGAGCTCCTGGGAACTTTAAGAAATCGTATTGTTGATATGGGTTATCGTATCCACCCATTACATCACCTGCGAATTGGAACGCTGCATTCTTACCAGTTTGGTAACCAGCACCAGTCATATCACAGTCAATAATTCCAGTTTGAGCAGAGTTAAATACCTCAGCAGATTTACCTGTTACTGATGATGAGTAGAACATTTCGATTTTTAAGCTTCCACCAGAAAACTCTTCAACGTTTTTAGCGAATTGAGCTGCAACTTCACCATTTGGTGAGCTAGCAGTAAAGTGAGTTTCAATCTTTAAAGTCTTTGCATTTGCAGAGCCAAATAAAGCAACTGAAACAATAGCTACTGCAGCTATAGTTTTTGTTATTAGTTTAAACATTATCTTCCTCTCGTTTATGTTTTTAATAATCGAACTTAATCACAAATGATTTTTAATTTCAAATAAAACAGAAAAAATATGTATAGAAATTATATATATTAACTAAAAAAACAACTTTTAGTTGTATTAGACTACTTCTGAAATAAGTGGCTTATTTTCAAAGAAATTACAAATATTATCAACAGCCATCATGCTCATTGCTAAGCGAGTTTCGTGCGTGGCACTACCAACATGAGGTAAGACAAAACAATTATCCAATTTCATATATCTTTCATCAAGGTTAGGTTCATTATTAAACACATCTAACCCTGCAGCATAAATTTTATTGTTTTGCAGTGCGTCTATCAATGCATCATCATCAATTGTTGATCCCCTTGAAGTATTAATAACGACAGCATGATTAGGTAATAATCCAATAGTGGTCGCATTTAAAATATGTTTTGTCTCTGCGGTAGCTGGGGTGTGAATACTTACAAAATCACATTCTGGCATCATAGAATTTATATCTGAAAAATATTTTGCACCATCTTCAAGTTCTTCTGAAAGCTTGTTTCTATTATAATAAATTATTTTCATTCCAAATGCTTTTGCACATTTTGCTGCCATTCTACCAATTCGGCCCATACCAATTATACCAAGTGTTTTTCCTGTTACAGAATTTCCAATCATAAATTTAGTTAAATCAGGTTTTTGGTTTTTCCATTCACCAGACCTTACCAAATTATACGCTTCACCAATTCTTCTAGAGGCTGCTAAAATTAAAAGAATAGTTGTTTCAGCAACAGCTTCATTTAGAACATTTGGAGTATTGGTAACTTTAATTTTTTTGCTTTCAGCAGATTTAACTGAAATGTTATCATAGCCCACTCCAACCTGAGCAATTATTTTTAATTTACCATTTAAATCTTTAAAAAAATCTTCTCCAATTTTATCAAACCCAGTTGAAATAAATCCGTCATACTCATTAGCCATTTTTACAAGTTCGTTATTAGGGATTGGCTCATCTTTTAAATTTAGAGTTACATCAAAATTTTTCTTTAATTTCTCCTCTGCACCATCGGATAATTTTCTTGTCACTAGTATTTTAGGTTTCATTTTAATGAGAATTTCTTGGAAGACCTTTTTTATGAGAAACATCTAAATAACTTCCACGTGAATTAATACACGCTCCATCTTCAAGCTGACCTACTGTATCTCTAAAAATTTCTTGCCATGGAGTTTGATTATTTGCTTTAAATATTTTTTTATTTTTTCTTCTTTTCTTAAACTCAGATTGAGAAATCAATAAATCCACTCTTCTTTTATTTAAATCAATCTTCATTTTATCACCTGTTTTTACAATTCCTAAATCACCCCCAACCGCAGACTCTGGTGAAACATGAAGAATTGATGGACTTTCAGAGGTACCACTTTGTCTTCCATCTCCAAGAGTTGGTAAGTGTGTAATCCCTTTTTTTAATAACCGATCAGGTGGCTGCATATTAACTACTTCTGCAGATCCAGGATAACCTACTGGTCCACAACCTCTTATAATTAAAATTGAATTTTCATCTATTTTTAATTTTTTATCGTTTATTCTTTTGTGGTAATCCTCTGGCCCTTCAAAAACTACCGCTTTACCATTAAAAACATTTTTATTTTTAGGATCTGAAAGGTATCTATCTCTAAATTCCTTACTAATTACTGATGTTTTCATAATCGCAGATGAAAAAAAATTACTTTTCATAACTAAGAAGCCCGCATTATCCTCTAAACTATTTTTAAAAGTTTTAATTACCTTTGGATCTGTATCTATTTTTCTTTTTAAATTTTGACCAACTGTTTTTCCTGTAACTGTCATAATATTGGTGTGAATTTTTTTATTTTTGATTAATTCTTTCATTACTGCAGGCACACCTCCTGCTCTATAGAAGCTTTCCATTAAATATTCTCCAGCTGGTTGGCAATTTACTAAAAGAGGAATATTGTGTCCCAACTTTTGCCAATCAGATAAATCAAATTTAATTCCCATATGTTTAGCGATTGCACTTAAATGAGCAGTACAGTTACTTGAACCGCCAATTGCACTTGCAACTACGACAGCATTTTCAAATGCTTTACGTGTCATAATTTTTGAAGGTGTTAAATCTTCATGAACCATTTCAACAATTCTTTTTCCTGTTTCAAAAGAAATCTGTTCACGTTCTCTATAAGGTGCTGGTATTACAGCACATCCTGTTAAAGACATCCCCAATGCTTCTGCAACTGAATTCATAGATGAAGCTGTTCCCATTGTATTACAATGACCAACACTTGGTGCTGAAGATGCAACCATATCCATAAACTCATCATAATTAATTTCACCTTTTGCTAAAAGTTTTCTAGCTTCCCAAACAACCATACCTGATCCAGCCAACTTACCTTTGTAAACTCCATCTAACATTGGTCCACCTGACAAAACAATTGCAGGTAAGTTTACAGTTGCTGCAGCCATTAATGCTGCAGGAGTAGTTTTATCACAACCTGTTGTTAAGATTACACCATCGATTGGATACCCATATAAAACTTCAACTAACGACAAGTAAGATAGATTTCTATCTAACATTGCAGTGGGTCTTTTTCCTGTTTCTTGAATTGGATGGGTTGGAAACTCCATTGGAATTCCACCAGCTCTTCTTATTCCATCTTTAATTCTTTTGCTTAAAGATAAAAAATGTCTATTGCATGGTGAAAGATCGCTTCCAGATTGAGCAATACCAATTATAGGGTTTCCTGATTGTAATTCTTTTCGTGTTAATCCATAATTAAGATATCGCTCTAAATAAAGAGCAGTCATTTCTGGATCTTTTGGATTATTGAACCATTGTTGACTTCTTAAATTTTTTTTACGTTTTGTTGGCATAAATAATTTGTAATGACTTGTTTAGAATTTTAGTTATATAATAAAAATATGAATAATCTAATAGTTTTAAACCAAAATGACAACGTAGGTGTAAGTCAATTTATTATTCCTGAAAAAACTAAAATAGAAGGTCATGATATTAGCACTATTGATCCAATTCCCTTTGGCCACAAAGTTTGTTTAAAATCAATAAATAAAGGGGATCCTATAATAAAATACGACCAAATAATTGGATTTGCACTAAATGATATCAAACCAGGGGAACATGTTCATTCACACAATCTAGAATTTAGAGAATTTAAAAGAGATTTTAAAGTAACTGACAAAAAAAATATTATTAATGAAAAGGCAGATACTTTTTTTAATGGGATTTTAAGAGATAACGGCGATGTGGCTACTAGAAATTATATTGGAATAGTAAGTACTGTTAATTGTTCTGCAACTGTAACCAAAATGATTGTGGAAAGAATTAAATACTCCAAAATTCTAGAAGATTACCCAAATATTGATGGAATAGTTCCTATTACCCACTCTACAGGATGTGGAATGAACACGGTAAGTGAAGGTATGCAAATTTTTCAAAGAACAATTGATGGATTTAAAAATCATCCAAATTTTTCACATGTTTTTGTTATAGGTTTAGGATGTGAGTGTGCACAAGTAAGTTTATTTGATGAGTCTTTAAAAAAACATAATAGAATTCATTTTTTAACTATCCAAGATGAAGGTGGAACCAAAAAAATTGTTGAAAAAGTATTGTCTCAAATTAAAAATTTACTAACAGAAGCAAATAATGTTGAAAGAACCTCGCTACCAGTTAGCAATCTAACACTTGCTTTGCAATGTGGTGGATCAGATGGATATTCGGGAATAACAGCAAATCCTGCATTAGGAGTTGCAGCTGATCTATTGGTTAAAAAAGGTGGAAGTTCAATTTTATCTGAAACTCCTGAAATTTATGGAGCAGAACATTTGCTAATTAATAGAGCTAATTCACAAGAAACAGCAGATAAATTAATTAAGAGAATTGAGTGGTGGAAACATTACACTACAATAAATAATAGTTCGATGGATAACAATCCTGCGCCTGGAAATAAAAAAGGAGGTTTGACTACAATTTTAGAAAAATCTTTAGGAGCTGTTGCTAAAGGAGGAAACTCCACCCTTCAAGATGTGTTGCAATATGCTGAACCTTTAAAAAATAAAGGTTTTAATTTTATGGACTCTCCAGGCTATGATCCTGTTTCTGTAACTGGCCAAGTAGCATCAGGAGCAAATGTAATTTGCTTTACTACGGGTAGAGGTTCATGTTTTGGATGCAAACCAGTACCAAGTTTAAAACTATCAACTAATTCAGCTATGTATGAAAAAATGTCAGAAGATATGGATATCAATTGTGGAACAATTGCAGAAGGAAAAGAAAAAGTAGAAGAAGTTGGTCAAAAAATATTCGAACTAGTAGTAGATACAGCCTCTGGAAATAAGTCAAAAAGTGAAATTAATGGCTATGGTGATGAAGAATTTAATCCTTGGCAAGTTGGCGTTGTAATGTAAATATTTTTAGATATTTACACACTTTAATACCATGACAAATATCAAAAAACCGCCCCTAGTGAAGATAATTTTATTATCTGGCACAGGTTTTTTTATGTTTGTGTGTATGGATTCTTTAGCAAAGTATTTGGGAGGAGTAATGCCTATTACCCAAGCAGTATGGGGAAGATTTTTTTTTCACTTTATAGCATTGGTAATTTATTTTTTTATTTTTAGACCAAAAATTAATTTAACAAAGAATTTTAAAATACAGATACTAAGATCTGTATTAATGGTTACAGCTACTTTTTTTATGTTCAATTCTCTTCAAAGATTTGATTTAGTTGATATTTACGTAGTATTTTTTTCGGCACCATTAATTGTTGCAATGTTATCAGCAATTTTTTTAAAGGATGTTTTAAGCTTAAAAGGTTTGTTGTTAATGGTCATGAGCTTTGGATGTATCATATTCTCACTTGGTCCAAGCATGAAAGTTTTAAGTCCTGAATTAATTTTTCCACTTGTGCCTCCATTGTGTTGGGCGCTTTATCAATTTTTTACTAAATTAATTTCTGGAAATAATGATCCTTTTGCTTCAATATTTTATACAGCAATTACAGGGGCTATTATTTTTACAATTTATGTATCCTTAAATTGGGTGCCGCTTGAAAAAAATAGCTATTGGTTACTTCTAATTTTATTAGGATTGGCTGGTTTTATAAGTCACTTCATGCTGATATATGCAATTCAATTATCAAATTTATCGTTTGTAACTAACTTTCAGTATTCTCAGTTAGTGTGGTCGACGATAATTAATTTTATAATATTTGGTGTCCCACTTGATATTAATAAAATTTATGGGGTAATTGGAATAATTATATTTGGAATATTGTTTATTCGTACCGAAGGAAAAAAAAAGAAAATTAAAGTTTAATTTTTTTACCTGATTTAGCACTTTTAGTTATTGCGGCAAAAATTTTAAGAGAGATTAAACCATCATTCCCATTTACTTTTGGTTTAACTTTTTTCAAAACTACGTCTGCAAAATGGTCAATTTGATTTACTAAAGTACTATCATCTTTTTTGTTTTTATCTTCATTAACTAAAATTTTATTCCACCAACTTCGTTCATTTTTATAAAACCAATATTTTAAATTAGGAAATTGTATTGACCCCTTAGTGCCACCAATCATATATGCAGATTGATTGGTTATAGGGTAAGCAGGATTTTCTCCAGCAGTTAACTCATAACTCCATGGTGCAACAATTGTATCTGATAAATTTAAAGTACAAAGCGCACCTGAATTAAAAACCAAACTAATTGTTGCGGTATCCTCTACTTTAAATTTTCTCGTTTTGTTGGTTGTAAACGCTTGAACGTATTTAATTGAACCAAGTAAGTAACAAATCATATCAATATCATGAACAAGATTAATTCCTAAAGGCCCTCCCCCTTTACTTATTCTCCATTTTTCTTTGTAATAAGCTTTGTGTTTATAAAGCCAACACAACACGTTTGCTGAAACTATATTTCCTAATTTACCTTTATCGATAAGCTCTTTTACCTTTGATACTATTGAATTATGTCTTCTGTGATACCCTATTAATAACGGAGTTTTATTTTTATTAGCGCTAATAATAATTTTTTTAGCCGAATTAATGTTATCTGAAATAGGTTTTTCCAATAACACTGGAATTTTTTTCTTTAAAAAACCAACTGTATGCTTTTCATGTAGTTGATTTGGGGTCGCAACAATTACAGCATCTAAATTTTTTGAGTTTAAAAGTTCATTTACATTTGAATACAGTGGAATTTTATATTTTTTTGATAAATTTTTAGCGGTATTACTAATATCTACTATTGAATGGAGATTAGCTTTTTTTGATTTTGAAATAGCTTTGATATGCTGAAGGCCCATTAACCCAGTTCCTACAATTGATATATTTATCTTTTTATTCATTTTATGAAATATTTATTTTTGTAAAGTATTTATAAAGTTTATTGGGTTTAATTAAAGTGCTTGGAAATTTTTTTTTATTCGGAGCATCTGGATAGTGTTGAGTTTCTAAACAAACACCTTGGTAAGGAGCAAGTTTATTTTTATATCGCAAACCTTGGCTGGTATAGAGTTGTACTCCAGGAAGATTTGAATAAAAATCTAATTGGATATTAGTTTTTTTATTTTTTAAAGAAGCTAAATAATTTTTAGAATTTTTTTTAATACAATAGGTTAAATCAAATCCTAATTGATTGATTGTATTAGAGACCCTTTTTATTTTTTTGTTTTTAATAATATTTATTTTTTCTCCAATATTTTTGAAATGATTAAAATCATTAATAGTGTTTTTAACTTTTTTAATTTTGCCTGTTGGGATTAATTTATTGGATACTTCAAGATATTTTTCAGAATTAATTTTTAAATCATGGTTAAAAATTGTTTCTTTCTTATTTTTATTCAAATTCCAATAACTGTGGTTTGTTAAGCTCACATGAGTTAATTGGTTTGATTTATATTGGTATTTGATAAATAAACTTTTATTCTTAAGCTCAAAGGTACACTGTGAATTCAAATCTCCTGGAAAACCTTGGTCAAGGTTTTTTGATAACAATTGATAGATAATTTTTGTTTTTGAGTGAAGACGAATTTTCCACTCCAAACGATCAAATCCTATTTTTCCTCCATGTAGTGTATTTTTTCCTTCATTACCATCGAGTTTATAGATTTTATTTTTAATCTTAAATCTTGAATTTGATATTCTGCCTGCGTACCGGCCACAAGTAGCCCCTACATAAAAATTTTTACTGCCATAATTTTTTGTAGAACCAAGATTTAAGATTAGATTTATTTTCTTTTGCTTGTCATAAACCTCATACAAGCAAGCACCAATATTAATTGATTTAACTCTTAAATATTTGTTTTCTATCGTTGAACTTTGTACTTTCACAAAGTCTCTTATAGCCAACCTTTATCAACGATGTAAGATTGATTTGTGCAACCAGAAGACTGTTCTGATGAAAAAAACAATACAGTTTGAGCAAGTTCATGTGGCATTAATTTCTCTTTTAAACATTGGTTTTTCATCAAATCTTTTTCAGACTCTTCGTTTAACCACATATCAATTTGTCTTTGTGTTAAGACCCACCCAGGTACTACTGAGTTAACTCTAATGTTAAATTCCCCTAAATCTCTAGCAAAGGATCTTGTCAAACCAACTACTCCAGATTTTGCAGCGGTATAAGCAGCCATTCCACCTTGTCCAACCATCCAAGAAGCGGATCCCATATTAACAATTACACCACCTTTGTTTTCGATCATTGATTTTTTAACTGATTGAACTGTGAAAAAATAATGTCTTAAATTTACGTTTATTCTCTCATTCCAATATTCCTCTGTGACATCATCTATTTTATGTCTTGTATCATTAGCAGCATTATTAATTAAAATATCAATTGGACCTTTCTGATCAATAATATCTGCAATAGTTTTTTGAAGTTGTTTTATATTTAACAAATCACATTCAATAAAAGTTGGTATTGAATATTTTTTATTTTTTATCTCTTCAATTAATTTTTCAGACTCTGATACATTAATATCTATAAAGTAAACTTCTGAACCTTGTTCACAAAAATGTTCAACAATTGAAGC
>JAFJTK010000082.1 GCA_017880265.1 Candidatus Pelagibacter sp.
TATCATTTTGTATACAACTCAAATAATTCTAAAAATAAAGAAATTTTAAGACTAAATAACCCTCAAAACAGACATAAGATCTTCTACCAACTGTCTAGAAATAAAAAAATAATATCTATAGCTAAAAAATTACTAGGAGGAACGGTTAGATTTCATCTTGGGAAATTAAATTTTAAATTGCCAAATAAGAAAAAAGGAAGTGAAATTGGATGGCATCAAGATTGGGCTTTTTACCCACATACCAATGATGATTTGATCACAGTTGGTATATATTTGGATGATTGCTATGAGAAAAATGGTCCTCTTAAAATAATTAAGAATTCACATAAAAAGAAATTGTACAGTCACCACAATAAAGAAAATTACTTTGTAGGGAAAATAGATACTAAAAAGAATAAAATTGGAGTTAATAATAGCGTTTCCATTACTGGAACTGCTGGAACAGTTGTTTTTTTTCATTGCAGATCGGTTCATGGTTCTGGACACAATCTAATGGATAACTCAAGACCATTAATTTTATTTGGTTACAGAGCATGCGATGCTTGGCCATTAATTAATGATGGGAACCCTCATCCAGAGGTAGATTTAGAAAATTATGATAAAAATATTATCGTAGGAAATAAATCAATAAAACCCAGATTGACTAAAGTTCCAACAATAATTCCACTACCAAAGAAGAAACACTACGTTTCTATTTATGAGCTACAAAAAAATTAATTTAAAAATCAAATTAATGAATATCCTGAGGATCTCACTGTTCTAATTAATTCTTTGTTATTGTTAATATTAATTGATTTTCTTAATCTTCTAATGTGAACATCTATAGTTCTAGTTTCTACATTAATATTATTTGGCCAAACATTTTCTAAAATTTGATCTCTTGTAAACACTCTTTTTGGGTTTGTAAGAAAAAATTCCAATAATCTAAACTCTGTAGGTCCAAGTTGTATTTCAATAGAATCTCTAAAAACTCTTTTCTCTAGCCTATCTAATCTTAGATCATCAATTTCAAGAGTATCTGACACAGTTTTAGGATTAGATCTTCTTAGAATGGCTTTGATTCTTGCTAAAAGCTCATTATAACTAAACGGCTTTGTTAAATAATCATCTGCCCCACTATCTAATCCTTTAATCTTATCCTCTTCTTCACCTTTTGCTGTAAGCATAATTACTGGTAAGTTTTTAAAACTTTTATCTTTTCTAATACTTTTACATATTTCTATTCCAGATAAATCAGGCAACATCCAGTCTAACAAAAGTAAATTTGGTTCAAATTTTTTTAGATCTTTTAAACCTTCATTGCCATTTATTGCTGAAGAAACGATAAAACCATCTTTTTCTAAATTGTGTTGAACTAACTGAATTATTGAAGTTTCGTCTTCAATAATAAATATTTTTCCGTTCATCTTTATTGTTGGATAACTTTTCCCTTAGGTCTACTTCCTTTTAAATATTCACCCTTAATTAAATAACAAATAGTCTCGGCAATGTTAGTTATATGATCTCCAGCTCTTTCTAAATTTTTAGTAGCAAAAATTAAATGTGTAGAAAAATCTAAATTCTTT
>JAFJTK010000192.1 GCA_017880265.1 Candidatus Pelagibacter sp.
GAAGGAATTGCGATGATGCCTTTTTTAAGTAAATTAAAAATGCTTAGAACTTGGGGTGGAATAATGGATATGTCTATGGATGGTTCCCCAATCATTGATAAAACACATATAGAAGGATTATATTTAAATTGTGGTTGGTGTTATGGTGGATTTAAAGCAACCCCAGCATCAGGTTGGACGTTTGCTCATACGATTGCACAAGATAGAGTTCATAAACTAAACGCCGGATATAGTTTAAATAGATTTAGTACAGGTCACTTGTTGGATGAAAAAGGACTTGGAACAAAAACTTGGATTTCATAAATGCTACATATTAAATGTCCTCATTGTGGAATGAGATCACAAAATGAATTTTCCTATGGAGGTGATGCAACTGTTAAAAGACCAGAGCTTAATAAAGAAGTATCAGACCAAGATTGGGATAATTTTGTTTATAATAGAAAAAGCTTAAGAGGAAAACATTGGGAGTTATGGCAGCATTTATCAGGATGTAGACAATGGATAAAAGTTGAAAGAGATACAGCTACTCACGAAATTTTTAATACACTTAAAGCTAATGAGGAAATTTCATAATGCCTCAAAGTTATAGATTAGATAATATTGGCTTAATTAATAGAGATAAAAAACTTTCTTTTAAATTTAATGGAGTTACTTACTCTGGATATGAGGGTGATACTCTAGCTTCAGCTTTAATAGCTAATGGAGTTCATTTAGTTGGAAGAAGTTTTAAATATCATAGACCAAGAGGTTTTTTTGGGGCGGGGGTTGATGAGCCTTACGCAATTGTTCAATTATATAGAAATGGTGAAACGGAGCCAAATGTAAAAGCCACAGAACAAGAACTTTTTGAAGGGTTAGAGGCAACAAGTGTAAATTGTTGGCCAAGTGTAAATTTTGACATTGGAGCAATAAATAATTTTTTAAAAATTTTTCTTCCTGCTGGATTTTATTATAAAACTTTTATGTGGCCAAAAAGCTTTTGGTATAAAGTTTATGAGCCATTTATTAGAAAAGCAGCAGGTCTAGGTGTTGCTTCGATCAAACATGATAAAGAAAGATATGAACATAAATATGAATATTGTGATTTATTAATCGCAGGCTCAGGTCCTTCAGGTTTAGCAAGCGCATATGCTGCTGCAAAAAATGGAGCACGAGTTATTTTAGCAGAGGACAAAGCTAGGCATGGAGGAACTTTGTTAACTAATGATGTTAATATAGGAAATCAATCAGGGAAAGAATGGGCTGATGGAATAATTTCAGAGCTTAAAGAAATGCCAAATGTGATTGTTAAAAATAGATCACAGGTTTTTGGTTACTATGATCACAACATGTTAGTTATGTCAGAAAGAATAAGTGATCACCTTCCAACAACAAAAAAGTTTCATCCAAAACAAAGGCTTTGGTATATTAGAGCTAAAGAAGTTTTAATTTCTTCAGGATCAATTGAAAGACCAATAGTATTTGGTAATAACGATACCCCAGGTGTTATGCTTTCATCTGCTGCTAAAGAATATCTTAAAGTTTATGGAGTATTAGTTGGAAAAAACCCTTTAATATTTACCAATAATGATAGTGGTTATGAAACCGCCATTGAGTTTAAAAAAAATGGAGTTGATCCAGTTATCCTAGATACGAGAAAAGATCCTCAATCAGAAATTGTTGATGAAGCTAAAAATTTAGGGATAAACATCAAGTTTTCTTATGTGGTAGTTGCTGCTCAAGGATATAAAAAAGTAAAATCAGCTGATATTGCCAAAATTTCAGATGATAAGGAACAACTTGGAACAATTGAAAATATCAAATGTGACTGTATATGTGTCTCAGGTTTTTGGACACCTACTATTCATTTAGCCTCACAATCAGGAAACAAAACAAAATTTAACGAAGATATTGATGCATTTGTCCCTGGAACTTCAAAACAAAATGAAAAAACATTAGGGGCTGCAAACGGAACTTATACATTAGAAGAAACATTAAAAAGTTCGTTTGAAGCTGGCCATGAACTTTCAAAAAAAATTACAAATAATGATAATAAGATTTCTTTTCCAAACGTTGTTGAAAAAAAATCAACAACCCATGATAAGTTTTGGTGTGTACCATTACCTGAAGGAAAAAATTATAAAAGATTTTTAGACTTTCAAAATGATGTAGCAGTTTCTGATGTAGAGATTGCACTCAAAGAAGGGTATCGATCAATTGAACATGTTAAAAGATATACAACCCTTGGAATGGCAACTGACCAGGGTAAAACAAGTAATCTAAACGGTTTACAATTAGTATCTAAAATAGAAAATAAAGTAGTACCAAATGTTGGTCACACAACTTTTAGACCCCCATACACACCAGTTTCAATAGGAGCAATTGTTGGAAGAGAAGTTGGAAAACATTCAAAACCAACAAGAAAATCACCAATGCATTCATGGCATGAAAAAAATAATGCAGTTTTTGTTGATGCAGGTGTTTGGTTAAGACCTAGATATTATAAGCAAGGAAATGAAAATTTATTTGAGGGATCTAAAAGGGAAGCAAAAAATGTGAGAACTAATGTTGGAGTTTGTGATGTAACCACATTAGGCAAAATAGATATTAAAGGACCAGATGCAGCAGAGTTACTAAATAGAGTTTATACAAATGCATGGTTAAAATTACCAGTTGGTAAAGCAAGATACGGTGTAATGTTAAGAGAAGACGGAATAGTGATGGATGATGGAACAACTACTAGAATTGCCGAAAATCACTATCACATGACAACTACGACTGCTCAAGCAGCAAATGTTCTTTCACATTTAGAGTATTATTTGCAATTAGTATGGCCTGAATTAAATGTGAATGTAGTTTCAACTACAGAACAATGGGCAGGAGCCGCAATAGCGGGACCTAAGTCTAGAGACCTGCTGCAAAAATTATTTCCAAATTCTGATGTCTCCAATGAAGGTTTGCCTTTTATGGGTTATATGGAAGGAGATTTGTTTGGTGTGAAAGCAAGAATTTTTAGAATTTCGTTTTCAGGTGAGCTTGCATACGAAGTAAATGTCGAGTCTGATAATGGAAATTTTATGTGGGAAAAAATTATGGAAGTTGGTCAAGAATTTAAAATTCAGCCGTATGGAACAGAAGCATTATCAACACTTAGAATTGAAATGGGTCATGTTGCAGGTTCTGAACTAGATGGAAGAACAATACCTTATGACAATTCTTTAGAGGGATTATTAAGTAAAAAGAAAGATTTTATTGGAAAAAGATCTTTGACCAGAAAAGCATTTACTGCTGAAGACAGACAAAAAGTTGTTGGAGTTGTTCCTTTAGATAAAAAAACAAGTATTCCAGAGGGTTCACATTTAGTCAAAGACTCAAATGCACCACTACCAAATCCTAAATTAGGTTATATCTCAGCATCTTGCTGGAGTGTTGAATATGATAATCCATTTTCTTTAGCCATATTAAAAGATGGAAAAAATATGATTGGTAAAAAGTTATTTGTAATGTCACCACTTAAAAATAAAGTAATTCCTGTTGAGATAGTCTCTTCACACTATGTTGACCCAAAAGGTGAAAGGGTTAGATCATGAGTTTAATATCTGCTTTAGCAAATGTTCATTCAGAAGGTCAATTTGGTGATTATGAAGGTAAAAATGAAAATGATCTTTTAAAAATCTCTGAGATAAAGAATTTATTAATAGTTCAAATAGTTCAGTATAAAAACTCTACAATTTCGACTGAAAGTATTGATATCGATGGTTTAAAATTAAAAGAGGAACCACTAAGTGTATCAAATAATAATGATACAAGAATTTTGTGGAATGGACCAAAAAATTGGCTTTTGGTTTCAAATAAAAAAGATTTACTTACAAATATTTTACAAAACTTTAAAGAAACAGATTTTGCTATAACAGATCTGTCTCATTCAAAAGCTATAATTGAAATAGAAGGCCAAGAAGTAAAAGAAGTTTTAAAGAAAGGATGTCCCTTTAATTTTAATATATTGGAAAAAAATAAATCAATAAATTCTACTTATAATGGAATAGCATTTACAGTTGATATGATAGACGACAACCCTGATAAAGTTAGATTATTTGCTTTAAGAAGTTTTGGAGAGTCTTTGTATCACTCAATTACTGATGCATCCCTAGAGTTTGGTTATAAATCTCTGTAACTAAAATATTTAATTAAAATCTTTAATCTCTTGTTGCAATGTAAACACCAATTGAGGTGATTAAAAACCCAATTAAATCTAAATTAGTCAAATTCTCATTTAAGAATAACCACGCCATAAATGCAGAAGTTGCTGGTATTAAAAAAAATATGGAAACAGTTTTACTGGCTGAATTATTTTTAATTAAGTACATCAATATTGTAAAAGCACCAAATGATACTAAAAATATTTGATGACTCATTGCAATTATAAATGTTTGTGTAAAATCAATATAAGGATCTACAAATAAAAATATTATTAATAAGTGAAACACACATCCACCTAGTGCTTGATATGTATTGCTAACGGATAGAGGTAAATTATTGCTTAATTTTTTTTGCCACAAAGTAGAAAATGTAATTGCAAGTAATGCTATAATTGTTGCAACTAGTCCTGCTGCTGGTATTTTAGATCCTATATCAAAACCTAAAACAAGTGCTGCACCAACAAATCCCAATAAAACCCCCACCCATTGTTTCGCAGAAACCTTTTCATTTAAAATTGGTCCACTTAAAGCATTTGTAAGAATTGGTTGTAAGGTTACTATTAATGCTGCAATTCCCGTCGGCATACCAATTGAAATTGAATAAAAAACACCTCCAAGATAAAAACCATGAAAAAGTACTCCACTAAAAAAAGATTCAAAAAAATTTCTTTTATTAACTAAGATTTTTTCTTTTGAATAAAGAGAAAATAAAAAAAACCCAAAAGCTACCAAAGCAAATCTAAAAGCAAGTGCAGCAAATGGATCACTGTTGTCTATGATTGGCTTTGTTGTAATAAAAGCAGATGACCACAATAAAATAAAAATGAATGGGAAAATTTTGACCATTATTGACTTATAGTTCAAATATTTAATTAGTATTACTAATAACAACCAAAATGAACTAATTCTACCTTGAGTTGATTCTCATAATCAGTATTAATTGATTAAGTTTTTTATGAAATATTTAAAAATTTATTTTTTAATTGTATTTTCTATATCTTTGTCTGGATGTATTCAGTCGACAGCATTACTAGGCCCTGGAGTTACAATTGCCACAACAGGCAACATTATGCAGGCTGGTTTTCAATATGGAGCTAATACAGCAATCAAAAATGAAACTGGCAAAGATGTTCTTACACACTTTAAAGATGTTGTGGAGGAGGAACAAGACAATAAAAAACTTGAACTGAAAATAAAAGATATAGCCACCAATACAATTGAAAAAGTTAAAAAAAAGTTATTAATAAATTAACTTAAAATATCTAATACAATAAGTTTTTCTTGTTTAGTTTCCTTACACCACATTTCATAACTTTCACAGATTCTCCACAGATGATCAAAAGCTCTTTGAGATATTTCCAAAGGAAAATGACTTTTTGTGTAGTAAAGTTTTGGTATTTTCATCAAAAATTTAACCATAGAGTCTTTTTGTATTTCTAAAAGTCTCATAGTTTCGTCATTAACTTTTTTGCCAGTAATTTTATCAACAAAATCATTATTCTTTAACTCTAAAAACCATTTATCATGAAACTCACCTGAACTAATTAAAT
>JAFJTK010000095.1 GCA_017880265.1 Candidatus Pelagibacter sp.
TATTCAAAACTAGACTCTGATATTGCTTCTGGTTTAATGAGTATTAACGCTGTTAAAGGGGTAAACATTGGATCTGGGATGAACTCAGCACAATTAAGTGGAGAACAAAACTCAGATGAAATTTCTCAAAAAGGTAAAAAGTTAAAATTTAACTCCAATAATGCTGGGGGAATCTTGGGTGGTATATCAAGTGGTCAAGAAATTATTGCCTCGTTTGCTGTAAAACCTACTTCATCAATTTTAACCACTAGAAAAACAATTAATAAATTTGGAAAAAATACAACTATATCAGTTAAAGGAAGACATGACCCATGTGTAGGGATAAGAGCTGTACCCGTAGGTGAGGCTATGATGAATTGTGTTTTATTGGATCATTACTTAATGCACAAAGCTCAGTGCAGTTAATCCAAATTAATTTTTTACTACTTTAATAGAGTCTTTTGTAAACAAGACATCTAAAATTTTCTTTGAAATTTGTGAGGCATTTAACCCTGCAATATCATACATTTTTTTGGGATTATCTTGTTCGATAAAAGTATCAGGCAACGTCATTGCTCTAAACTTTAACCCTTTATCAAATATTCCTTTTTCAGCTAATAAATTTTTAACATGAGAACCAAAACCACCTATCGATCCTTCTTCAATAGTTATCATTACCTCATGCTCTCTTGCACACTTCAAAATAAGCTCTTGATCTAAAGGTTTAGCAAATCTTGCATCTATAATTGTTACTGACACACCTTTGTTCTTTAATTCTTCAGCTGCTGATTTACATTCCTCAAGTCTTGTTCCCAAACTTAAAATACAAACTTGATTTCCTTGTTGAATTATTTTTCCTTTTCCAATTTCAATCTTTTCTTCGATTGAAGGTAAATCTAGGCCTACTCCTGTTCCTCTAGGATACCTAATTGCACATGGCTTATCGTTAATATCCACAGATGTATTAATCATTTTTACTAACTCAACCTCATCACTTGCAGCCATTACAATAAAATTAGGTAGGGTTGATAGATATGTAATATCAAATGAACCAGCATGTGTAGAACCATCTGCACCAACTAGACCTGCTCTATCTATTGCAAACCTTACGGGTAAACTTTGAATAGCTACATCATGTACAACTTGATCGTAAGCTCTTTGAAGAAAAGTGGAATAAATTGCAGCATAAGGTTTATAACCTTCTGTTGCTAGACCAGCCGCAAAAGTCACAGCATGTTGTTCTGCTATACCAACATCAAACATTCTTTTAGGAAATTCTTTTCCAAAAATATCCATACCTGTACCACCTGGCATTGCTGCTGTAATCCCCACAATTTTACTATCTTTTTGAGCATGCTTAACTAACGTATTGGCAAACACTTTTGTATAAGCTGGAAGATTGCTTCCACTTTTAACTTGTTCACCTGTCTTCACATTAAATTTTGAAACACCATGGTAATGGTCAGATGCTTTTTCTGCATACGAGTAGCCTTTTCCTTTTTGTGTTTTAATATGAATCATGATTGGACCATCATGTTTAGAGTCCCTTGCATTTTTAAGAATTGGAACAAGACTAGTAAGATCGTGACCATCAATTGGGCCAGCGTAATAAAAACCTAATGAGTTAAATAATGTTCCTCCCGTAACTGCTGACCTTAGAAAATCTTCAGCTTTACCCGCTTTTGCACTAAATCGTTTTGAAAACGAGGACATTATTAATTTAATGGTTTCCCTTAAACTAAAATAAATTTTTCCAGTAAATAACTTTGCAAGATAAGTTCTCATGGCACCTACTGGTTTTGCAATTGACATATCGTTATCATTCAAAATAACAATCATTTTAGTTTTTGATGCTCCGGCATTATTCATTGCCTCATAAGCCATTCCAGCACTTATTGCTCCATCTCCAATTACAGCAACTACATTGGATGATTTGTTTGCTAATTTATTTGCTTCTGCAATTCCTAATGCTGAAGATATAGAAGTTGAGCTATGAGCTGCACCAAAAGGATCATATTCACTTTCAGACCTTTTTGTAAACCCTGACAAACCATTGCCTTGTCTTAAAGATCTAATCTTATTTTTTCTTCCAGTTAAAATTTTGTGGGGATAAGATTGATGTCCCACATCCCAAATCAATTTATCATTAGGAGTATCAAAAACATAATGAAGAGCAACCGTAAGCTCTACTACACCTAAACCTGCACCTAAATGTCCACCAGTTTCTGACACTGCATCGATCATTTCTTCCCTAACTTCATCAGAAACTTTTTGCAAATCATGTTCTGATAGTTTTCTCAAGTCAGATGGAAAATTTATATCATTTAAAAATTTATAATTTTTCATTACTTGTCTCTGTGTAAAATATAATTCAATGTTTCTCTTATATTTTTAGAATTTTGACCGTATTGTTTTAAATTCTTATTTATTTTTAAGATAATTCTATCACAATATTTAACTGCATTAATATAACCTAGCAAACTTATTAATGTAGCTTTACCTTTTTTTTGGTCTTTTCCTGTTTTTTTCCCAGCTATTTTTGAACTACCTCTAAAATCAATTAAATCATCAGCGATTTGAAATAATAAACCTATTTCAGAGCCAATATTTTCAAAAAATTTAATTTCCTTACTATTTTTTCTCTTAATTATTGCAGGTGCAGCACTACAAAAACTAAATAATTTTCCTGTTTTTTTTATTTCCATTTCTATAATCTTATTTTGAGATATTCTTTTTTTTTCATAACTAAGATCTAAGTACTGACCACCGGCTATCCCTAGATGACCCGAACATTCAGATAATTTTTTAATTAAATCAATTTTAATTTTTTCACTTATTTTCAAAGAAGGACTTGCTAAAATTTCAAATGCCATTGTAAGCAATGAATTTCCAGCAAGGACCGCTGTGGATTCTCCAAACTTAATGTGTGTAGATGGCTTTCCTCTTCTAATTTTATCATTATCCATGCATGGTAAATCATCATGAATAAGAGAATAAGCATGAATACATTCTACGGCAGCCCCAATAGAAATTAATGTTCTATAATCTATTGATAGTAGTGAGCCAATATCCACTAATATTTTAGATCGAATTTTTTTTCCACCAGGAAATAAACCATACCTCATAGCAGGAATTAATTTAGAATTGTTTTGTCTTTTGATAAATTTATTCAAAAAAAAGTTTGTGTCTTTAGCAATTCTATCAAGTTCATTTTTCATTTTTTTTTAATAATCTCTTTAACTTTTTTATTAGTTTCTTCACCTATAGATCTAAAGCTTTTATTAAATTTTTTTTCAATAATATTGTTTAACTTCAATAATTTTTGATAACTTTCTACAGAATTATTTAGATCTTTTTCATTTTCTAAAGACTCTATTATTTGATTTGCTTGATCTGTTAGATCTTCTAGAGTGCTTTCATTATTATCAGGTAGTAAATTTTTATCTTTCATATAATAATAATTATTAATACATGAAATCTATTCAATCAAATATCAAAAAAGCTAAAAAATATTTAGATAAAAATCATTGTATAGCTGTTCCCACCGAAACGGTATATGGATTAGCTGGTAATGCTTATTCAGATCAGTCTGCTAAAAAAATTTTCAAGTTGAAAAAAAGACCCTTGAACAATCCTTTGATTGTTCATTATTATGATATTAATAAACTAAAGAATGATTGTGTTATTAATGATAACTTTATCAAATTACATAATAAGTTTTCTCCTGGCCCAATTACCTTCATCTTGAAATTAAAAAAAGGTTCTAAAATTTCTAAATTTGTAACTAATAAACAAAAAAGTCTTGCTGTTCGTTTTCCTAAACATCCTTTGTTTAGAAAACTACTTAAAAGTTTAAATTATCCATTGGCTGCTCCCAGTGCAAATATGTCAACTAGATTAAGCTCAGTTAAAGCTTCTGATGTGATTGAAGAGTTTGGGTCAAAAATTAAATATGTATTAGATGGAGGAAAATGCAAGATAGGATTGGAGTCTACAATTGTTAGTCTTTTAGATAAACCAACAGTACTTAGGTATGGAGGATTAGATATTTCAAAAATAAAAGATGTATTAAATAAAAAAGTTTTAGTTAAAACTACTTCAAAAAAAAAAATTGCACCTGGACAATTTCCTCTACATTACTCTCCTGGTATCCCATTAAGAATAAATGCCACAAAACCTAAAAAAGATGAAGCTTTTGTATTAATAAAAAAGAGAAAAACTAAATTTAAAAATTACTACTATTTAAGTAAAAAAAATGATCTTCAACAATCTGCTAAAAATCTATACACAATTTTAAGAAAAATTAAAAAAGATGGTTATAAAATGATTGCAGTTGAAAAAATTCAAAACAAAGGTATTGGCAGAACAATAAATGACAGATTAACCAGGGCCTCAAAATATTAAATGACTAATTCAATTGAAGTAATTAATTTATCTAAAAGTTATAAATCAAAACAAGCTGTAGATAATATTAACTTTAAAATTAATGAAAATGAAATAGTTGGTCTCTTAGGACCAAATGGATGTGGAAAAACAACTACAATTGGAATGATGCTTGGATTATTAAAGCCAACTAGTGGACAAGTTTTAATTAATGGAATGGATATTGAAAAAAACAAAATTTCTCTTCTTCATAAAATGAATTTTATTTCTCCATACATAGAATTACCAAAAAAACTTACTGTAAGGCAAAATTTAGTAGTCTATGGAAAATTATATAATGTGAATAATCTTAACGATCAAATTGACTACTTATCCAATAAGTTAAGATTAAATACACTGTTAGACAATATTACGGGAGAACTTTCTTCTGGACAAAAAAATAGAGTAAGTTTAGCAAAAGCATTAATTAATAATCCTACGGTACTTTTGCTTGATGAACCTACTGCATCTTTGGATCCTGAGACCGGAGATTTTGTTAGAACTTTTTTAGAAAATTATAAGAAAGAAAATAAAATATCAGTATTACTTGCCTCACATAATATGGATGAGGTTAAGAGATTGTGTAACACAGTTTTGATGATGAAAGGTGGCATAATTGTAGATAGAGGTACCCCTGATCATTTAATTACAAAACATGGAAGAAAAAATTTAGAGGAAGTTTTTTTAGAACTTGTGAGAGATAAAAATGAATTTAACTAGAATTTATGGTCTTTTTTTAAGACACTTTTATTTGATTACAAGATCATTTCCTAGAATTTTAGATTTGATTTATTGGCCATCTATTCAAATTACATTATGGGGTTTTATTTCAAATTTTTTTGCTGACCACAGCACCTATTATAATGGAGCTGTTGGTGTAATACTTTCTTGTGCAATTCTGTACGATTTCTTATTTAGAACTAGCATTGGATTTAATATGTTATTTTTAGAGGAAATTTGGAGCAGAAATTTTACCAACTTATTTATTGCTCCAATGAAAATCAGTGAAATTATTGTATCACTTGTTTTTACTGCTTTAATTAGAGCTTTAATCGGTTTGGTTCCAGCAATATTATTAACCTCCCCTCTGTTTGGAATTTCTTTATTAGATTTAGGCATACCTCTAGCATTTCTTTTTTTAAGTTTATATATTTTTGGAATTACCCTTGGTTTATTTGTTTCTGCGGGATTGCTGAGATTTGGTCCATCTTTTGAAAATATTGCGTGGTCGACCATGTTCTTGCTGGCACCGTTTGGATGTATTTATTACCCAGTTGAAACTTTACCAGGGATTTTTCAATTGATAGCTTATGCTCTTCCATTGGTTTATATTTTTGAAGAAACAAGAAATATTTTAGTTAATCAATCTGTTAATTATGAGAATATCATTCAGGCTCTTTATTTAAACTGTGCTTATCTAATTGCTGCAGTATCAGTATTTTACTACTCTTTTGATAAAGCTAGAGAGAAAGGAACTTTAATAAATATAGGCGAATAAATTGGCGCGCCTGCTAGGAGTCGAACCCAGAACCTCCTGATCCGAAGTCAGGCGCTCTATCCAGTTGAGCTACAAGCGCATATAGTATTAATATTACATTTTATGGAAAAAAACATTAATTTTATAGTTGAAGAAAATGAAAATAATCTAAGAGTTGATGTTTTAATCAACAAAAGAGAAGAGCTGATTAGCCGAACTAGAATTAAAAATTTAATTCTTAAAGAAAAACTAAAATTAAATGATGAAATTATTAAAAATCCCTCAAAAAAAGTTTTAACTGGTGACAAATTAAGTCTCAATATACCAGAGCCTCAGGAAGCTTCGTTAAAACCCTATGATTTTAAACTAGATATAGTTCATGAAGATAATGATCTCTTAGTAATTAACAAACCAGCTGGAATTATTATGCACCCAGGTGCTGGAAACTATGACAAAACAATTGTCAATGCTTTGATGCATTATGATAAAAATTCACTTTCAACTATTGGAGATGAACTTAGGCCTGGGATTGTCCACAGAATTGATAAAAATACCTCAGGTTTAATTGTAATTGCAAAAAATAATGAAACACATGAAAACTTATCAAAACAATTTAGCGATCATACAATCACAAGAATTTATCAGCTTTTAATTTGGGGTAAACTAAGACCTTCTACAGGTAGAATTGATACCTTCATAACTCGAAGCTCCAAGAACAGACAGTTGATGGAAGTTAGTCGATCTAAAGGTAAGCAAGCAATTACAAATTATAAGACTATCGAAATTTTTGAAAACGATAAAACTCCAACATTAAGTCTAGTTGAGTGTAAATTAGAAACAGGAAGAACTCATCAAATTCGTGTTCATATGACTTATATGGGAAATAGTATTGTTGGAGATGATAAATATAAAAAGAAATACAAAAAGTTAAAAAATATTGATTTTGGAATAGAAAGCTCAATTTCAAAACTAGATAGACAATTTTTGCATGCAAAAACTCTAGGTTTTATTCATCCTAAAACTAATGAAGAAATGATTTTTTCCTCAATTTTGCCACAAGAACTTAATAATTTATTAAAAATGCTTAGAAATACTGGCTAATAAATCATTGAAAATCTAATATAGTTAATTAAATAAACACAACCATGAACGCAACTTTTAATAGCAATGTTCCAGCTCTTTCAAATGAAGGAGGTCTTTCCGCATATTTAGAACAAATAAAAAAATTTCCGATGTTAGCGGCAGAAGAAGAATACATGTTAGCAAAAAATTGGAAAACTACTGGAAATATCAAAGCTGCTGAAAAACTAGTGACCAGCCATTTGAGACTAGTTGCTAAAATCGCAATGGGCTACAAAGGATATGGGCTTCCTGTAAATGAAATGATTTCCGAAGGTAATGTTGGACTTATGCAAGCAGTCAAAAAATTTGAACCTGAAAAAGGTTTTAGGTTAGCAACTTATGCTATGTGGTGGATCAAAGCATCTATTCAAGAATATATACTAAGATCTTGGAGCTTAGTTAAAATAGGAACTACTACAGCCCAAAAGAAATTATTCTTTAATCTTAAAAAAATAAAAAATCAAATTGCCCCTCAAACTGAAGGTGATTTAAGAGACGAACACGTAAATGAAATAGCTAATAAATTAGATGTAAGTAAGGATGAAGTTGTTTCAATGAATAGAAGGCTTTCTGGTAAAGAGTTTTCATTAAACGCTCAAGTAGGAGAAGATGGAGATGAATGGCAAGATTGGTTGGTTGATAAAGAGCTAGATCATGATTTAAAGTTTGCCCATCAAGAAGAAATGGAACAAAGAAAAGATCTATTAAAAAATTCAATCAAGGTCTTAAATGAAAGAGAAAAAGAAATTTTATACTCTAGAAGACTTAATGATAATCCAACAACTTTAGAAGATTTAAGTAAAAAACATAAAATTAGTAGAGAAAGAGTTAGACAAATAGAAAATAAAGCGTTTGAGAAATTGCAAAAGCAAATGTTACTAATGGCAAAATCTAAAAATCTGCTACCAGCAAATTAAATATCAAAAGGATTTTCAACTAAAATAGTATCGTCTCTTTCAGGGCTAGTTGACACACTCGAAACTTTAGCACCTATAAACTCTTCCACTGCATAAATATATTTTTTTGCATTTTCAGGTAAAGCATCCATATCTTTAATTCCATTTGTTGATGTTTTCCATCCAGGAAAGATTTTATAAATTGGTTTGATTTTTAATTGATCTTCAACTGCTGCAGGTAAATAATCAATTTTTTTTCCATCAAGTTCATACTCAATACACATTTTTATTTCATCGAGTTCATCAAGAACATCAAGTTTAGTAAGTGCAATGCCATCAATACCAGAAATTTTTATCGTTTGTCTTACCAAAACACCATCAAACCAGCCACATCTTCTTTTTCTGCTAGTTACAGTGCCAAATTCTTTTCCACGCGTACCTAATAATTCTCCAACATCATCAGTTAATTCAGTTGGAAAAGGACCTTCTCCAACTCTAGTTGTGTAGGCTTTTGTAATTCCCAAAACATAATTAATTGAATTCGGACCACATCCTGTTCCTGTAGCAGCACTTGATGCAACTGTGTTAGAAGATGTTACATAGGGATAAGTACCATGATCCACATCTAATAATATTCCTTGAGCACCTTCAAATAAAATTTTCTTTTTTTGTTTTTTAAACTCATCAATTTTTAGCCAAACTGGCTGAGAAAACTTTAATATTTGTGGTGCAATTTTTAATAAGTCTGATTTTAACTGTTCTTTTTCAAAAATTTTTTTTCCAAGTCCTTTTCTTATTGCATTATGATGAACTAGAACAGATTCTAATCTTTGATCTAAATTTTTTTCAGATCTAAGATCCATTACTCTTATAGATCTTCTGCCGACTTTATCCTCATAGGCAGGACCAATTCCTCTTCTAGTCGTTCCAATTTTACCTTTACCTGCAGCATCTTCTCTAATTTCATCCATCTCTCTATGAAATGGTAAAATTAAGTTTGCTGCCTCAGAAATAATAAAATTATTGACGTTTACATCCACACCTTTTGATTTTATCTCTTCAATCTCCTCTAGTAATGCCCATGGGTCGACTACAACTCCATTTCCAATAATTGAGATTTTATTTTTTCTTACAATTCCAGATGGCAATAGTCTTAACTTATAAGTCACACCATCAATTACGAGTGTATGTCCCGCGTTATGACCTCCCTGAAATCTAATTACTACATCAGCTTGCTCTGAAAGCCAGTCTACAATTTTACCCTTTCCTTCATCTCCCCACTGAGATCCAACTACAACTATATTTTTCATTACCTGAATTTTCTTTCTATATTAATTGTATGAAGATGATTAATTGGGCCATGACCTTTACCATATTTAGGATTAGTTCTAATGCCAGAACTTACATATTTAATCCCAAGCTCACAAGATTTCTTTATAGGTTTTCCACATGATAGAAAAGTGGTGATTGCACTAGATAAGGTGCAACCTGTTCCATGAGTATTTTGAGTATTATATCTCTTACTATTAAAAATTTTAATATCAGATTTTGAAACAAATATATCCTGAACAGTGTTTGAGGGTAGGTGACCACCTTTAATTAATACATTATTTGCTCCAATTTCAATTAATTTGTAGGCAGCAAAAATCATATCCTCTTTACTTGTTATAATTGTATTAGTTAATATTTCAGCTTCAGGAATATTTGGCGTAATTAACGACGCCCTCATTATCAATTTCTTTTTTAATAACTTTATAGCCTTGTCATCTATTAATTTTGCTCCTCCTTTTGCAACCATTACTGGGTCAAGAACTATTTTATTTACTTTTATATTTTTAAGAGAATTGATGACTGCCTGAATTACTTTAGAAGAATGTAACATACCAATTTTAATTGCATCAGGTTTAATATCTTTAGCTGTAAATAAAATTTGATTTAAAATTTCTTTTGGTGGAATTGGGACAATTGATTTAACTCCTGTTGTATTTTGAGCAGTAATAGCTGTAATCGCAGTCATTGCATAAGATCCAAGAGCAGTAATAGTTTTAATATCAGCTTGAATACCGGCACCACCTGATGAGTCAGATCCTGCAATGATTAATACTTTAGAATTAGGACTCACTTTAATTTAGTTAAAATTATATTTAAACACTTCTCTAAAAGTTTTCTATTTTCACTTTCGCCCATTACTCTTATTTTTGACTCAGTGCCTGATGCTCTTACTAATATTCTTCCATGGCCATTCATTAATTTTTCTGCTTTTTTGATTGATTTTTTTACTTCAGAGTTATTAATTATTGATTTATCTTTGACTAAGACATTCTCTAGAATTTGAGGAGTTTTTTTAAATTTGTTAAAGAAAGAACTAGCTTTCTCTCCTTTTCTTATTGCAAATAAAACTTCTAATGCCACCAATAACCCATCTCCTGTTGTTGCAAATTTACCCAAAATAATATGTCCAGATTGCTCACCACCTAAATTAAAATTATTTTTTTGCATTTGTTCTTTTACATATCTATCCCCAACATTTGCTCTAATAAATTTTATTTTATTTGTTTCAAAAAATTTTTCTAAACCATAATTAGACATCAAGGTTCCAATAACTCCACCCTTTAACATTTTTTTATTTTTCCATCTAGTGGCTATAGCTGCTATTATTTGATCTCCATCAATTATATTTCCAAATTCATCGCTCATTATAATTCTATCGGCATCACCATCTAGAGAAATGCCAAGATGGGCTTTATATTTTTTTACTGCTTGTTTAATTTTTTTTGGATATGTTGAACCACAATTTTTATTAATATTTATTCCATTTGGATTTACGCCAATTGTTATCACTTTTGCCCCTAAAGACTTAAGTAGTTCTGGTCCAGCTTTATAACCCGCACCATTTGCACAGTCGATTACAATTCTTAGTCCTCTTAAATTAAATTCTTTTGGAAAATTTTTTTTTAATATTTTTAAATATTCTTTTGTCCCATTTTCTAATCTTTTTACTCTACCTAATTTTTCAGGACTAGAGAGATTTGTAGAAATTTTTTTATCTATTAATTTTTCAATTTTTTTTTCAATTTTGTCAGACAACTTCATTCCATCTGGACCAAACAGTTTTAAGCCATTATCATTATAAGGATTATGAGAAGCAGTTATCATAATGCCCATATTGGCTTTCATTGTTTTAGTTAACATTGCCAAACCATTTGTTGGCATAGGGCCAAATGTATAAACATGCATTCCTGCTGAAGCTAATCCTGAAACAAGTGCAGGCTCAAGTGTATAGCCAGATAATCTGGTATCTTTAGCAATAATTGCAGTTTGTTTTCTTTTTTTTTGAGATCTAAAATATGTTCCTGATGCTAATCCGAACTTAAAAAACATATCTCCGTTAATATGTTTGCTATTAATAGCTCCTCTTATTCCATCAGTTCCAAAATATTTTTTTGTCATTACTTTTTTACAATTTCTCTAAAAACTTTTATACCTTGAAGTATTTCATTTACATCATGAATTCTTAAAATTTGTATACCTTGCATCATTAGATAAATTGAAGATGCCATTGTTCCTCCAACTCTACTTTTACTGTCACTCTTTCCTGCTATTTCTTTAATAAATCTCTTTCTTGAATTACCAACAAGTATAGGAAAACCCAATGAATGAAAAATAGAAATTTTACTAATTAGATTGATATTATGTTTCAAAATTTTTCCAAAACCTATACCTGGATCAATGATAATATTATTATGTTTAATACCAATTTTTTTTAAATAATTAATTTTCTGCTCAAAAAAATCATATATATCTAATAATTCATTTTTATACCTGGGTTTATTCTGCATATTTTCAGGTGTTCCTTGTGAATGCTGTATAACAAAAGGTATCTTATATTTTTTTAGAACATTTATAGTCTCAGAGTCGTATTCTAATCCAGAAACATCGTTAATAATTTTTACTCCATATTTGATTCCTTTTTTCATAATTTCAGATTTTCTAGTATCTAATGAAATTGGAATTTTTTTTCCTATCAATTGAATAATTTTTTCTATTCTTTTCCATTCTATTTTATTATCTACTGATTTTGATCCTGGACGCGTAGACTCCCCACCTATATCAATAATATTTGCTCCTAAACTAAACATCTCTAAAGCATGTTTTAAACCTTTCTTAGTTGTATTAAAATTTCCTCCATCAGAAAAACTATCTGGAGTGAGGTTCAATACCCCCATTATATTTGGAATCTGTAAAAAATTTAAATTTGAAAAATTTTTTTTTTTTGATCTTATTTTTTTTAAATCTAGTCTGATTAATTCTTTTAATGATTTTGAAAGACCATTAATCTTGTTTATAGAAATTTTTTTTTTTGAAGTTCTTGATATTATTTCGATGTGATCAAATGAAATGTTTTTATTGCCATTTAGAGGTATTGCTTTGTTGCTATTAACTAGCAATCTTGATTCATGTCCATAGTAGAAATTACACACCCTAGTGTAATATCTTCTCATTTATTTTTTAATGAACTATTTTTGGTTTTAAACCCATGGCACCAAGAGCTGAGCTTTGATCTTCATTTTCTTCTGGTTTTTCAACCACTTTATCTTTTGGATATATATTTTTATTAATTATATTCTCTATTTCTTCACCTGTTAGTGTCTCATAAGTTATAAGAGCTTTAGCAATTTTATGTAGGTCATCAATTTTTTCAGTTAATATTTTAGTGGCTTGATTGTAGCCTTCATCAACCAGCTTTCTAATTTCTTTATCTATTTTTTGAGCCACTTCTTCTGAAACAGATTGTGTTTGAGTCACTGATCTTCCTAAAAATACCTCTTCTTGGTTTTCACCATATTCAATTGGTCCCATTTCTTCACTCATTCCATATTTTGTAACCATAGCTCTAGCAAGTTGTGTGGCTTGATTGATATCTGAACCACTACCACCTCCTGCTCCAGTAGAAATATTGTCTTTTCCAAAAATTAATTCTTCTGCAACTCTACCTCCAAAGCACACAGCCATTCTAGCTTTTAAGTATTTTATCGAGTATCCATGCTTATCTCTTTCAGGTAAATTCATAACCATTCCCAAAGCTCTACCCCTTGGAATAATAGTTGCTTTATGGATTGGATCATAGCTTGGCATATTAAATGAAACTAAAGCATGTCCTCCTTCATGATAAGCTGTTAATTTCTTTTCATCTTCCGTCATTACCATTGAACGTCTCTCAGATCCCATCATTACTTTGTCTTTAGCTTCTTCAAATTCAATTAAAGTCACAATTCTTTTATTTTTTCTTGCAGCCAGCAAAGCCGACTCATTAACTAGATTAGCTAAATCAGCGCCTGAAAATCCAGGTGTCCCTCTTGCTATAGTTCGTAAATTAACATCTGGTGCCATTTTAATTTTTTTAACATGAACTTTTAAGATTTTTTCTCTTCCTATAATATCTGGATTTGAAACAACTACTTGTCTATCAAATCTACCAGGTCTTAATAAAGCTGGGTCAAGTACGTCTGGTCTGTTAGTTGCTGCAATAATAATAACACCTTCGTTAGTATCAAATCCATCCATTTCAACTAACAACTGGTTTAAAGTTTGCTCTCGTTCATCATTTCCTCCACCTAGACCCGCACCCCTGCTACGACCTACTGCATCTATTTCATCAATAAAAATTATACATGGCGAATTTTTTTTACCTTGTTCAAACATATCTCTAACTCTTGAAGCACCAACTCCAACAAACATTTCAACAAAATCTGAACCTGAAATAGTAAAAAATGGAACACCAGCTTCTCCTGCTATTGCTCTAGCTAATAATGTTTTACCTGTTCCAGGAGGCCCAACTAATAAAGCTCCTCGAGGAATTTTTCCACCTAGCCTACTAAACTTTTTTGGATCTTTCAAAAATTCTACAATCTCTTCTACTTCCTCTTTTGCTTCTTCGACACCTGCCACATCATTAAATGTAACTTTTCCTTTAAGCTCATTCATCATTTTAGCTTTAGATTTTCCAAATCCCATAGCTCCACCTTTGCCACCTTGCATTTGTCTCATAAAGAAAATCCAAACAGCTATTAGTAGCAACATTGGAAACCAAGATAAAAGAACTCCAAATAATGAAGGCATTTTTTCTTCTAGAGGCGAAGCAGAGATACTTACTCCTTTATCTGATAATTTTTCAATTAAATTTGGATCATTAGGTGAGTAAGTTGAAAATGAATTACCATTTGAAAATACACCTTTAATATTGTTTCCTTGGATCTCAACTTTTAAAACTTCTCCGTTTTCAACAGAGGTTAAAAATTCAGAAAAAATTATTTGATTGCCACCTCTAATATTTGATTGAGGATTTTTAAACATATTATAAAGACCAATAGTCAGGAAAACAATTATTCCCCACATTGCTAAATTCTTTAAATTCATAGTGTTAAGATAATAATTATTGTGAGTTAAACAAGTGACAAAATATCATTAATTAAATGAATTTTGTTACTCTTTAGACAAAATTACGGTTTCATTAACCTTTTTAATAATGCAGCCTCCTAAAGTAACTTTAAAGGAAGATTTAGTGTTAATTAAGTCGATAACTTTATCAATTTTTTTTCCTCTGACAGCATAATATTTTTTACCTACAATTTTAATTACCTCAGTTAAAGATCTAAATACAACTTCATTTGACTGAGAAAAAAAATTTTCTTTTAGAATAATATCATTTTTTTTACTTAAAATTGTTACATTATCTTCTAAATTTTTTTTGGTGTAAAACTCTATATTCTCATTTGCAAATTTTAGATTTTTAATTGTTAAAAAAAACTTTTTTCTATCAAATCCTTCTGAACTTAATTGTTCTAAAAAATTTCTTACTTTAACTCTTTTAAAACTATCATCTTCATTTGAGGGGTCTTTAATATATGATCCAAATATAAAATTACTTATATATATCAAATCCTTTTTATCTATTTTAATTAAAGGTCTAATCAAATTGATCTGATTTTTATGTGTCTCTTTATCTAATGAAATTAATCCCTTGAGACCACTACCTCTCAAAATTCTTATAAAAAAATTTTCAAATAAATCATCTAAATGATGACCAAGTAAAATATTTTGTATTTTATACTTTTTTGCAGCATCAGTTAATAGCTTGTATCTTTTTTCTCTAGCAATCGATTGTATATTTTTTTTAGGTTTTACACCCTTCCAGGTTAAAATATTTAATTTTATTGAAAAGTTTTTTAATTTTTTTTGAACAGATTTAGCTTCTAAAGTAGAGTTTTTTCTCAACTTATGATCGACTATAAAATATTTAATATTTACAGATTTTTTAATTGAATAAATTTTTGCTAAAAAAGATAAGGCAAGACTATCTGGACCACCTGAAACAGCTACTACATAATTTTTTTTAACAGGTAAGTTGCTTTCAAATTTTTTGTAAATTTGAAGAGTTTGACTATCTTTTAATTTATCTAATAAAAACTTATGAGTCTTCTTTGATACATTCAAATTTTTTAGACTCATATTTTGCTTTTTGAATTACTGATTGATTAGCTTTAGGATATTGTAACTCTACTCCGTTTATCATTTTACATCCTTGATCTTTTTCTCCAATTTGAACCATTGATACACCAAGCTTCAATAAATTTATAGGCGCCTTAGTGCCTTTTGGATATTTTTGATAACCTTCTAAATAAGCTGATGCAGCATCAGTATAAAGTTGTCTTATTCTAAAAGTTTCCGCGTACCAGTACTGAGCACTGCCAGCTAATTCGTGTTCAGTATTAGAAAGTACGAATTCTCTAAATGCCCTTTCGGCTGTACTGTAGTCACCAACCTTTAAAAAACTTGTAGCAAATTCATACTGTTTTTCTGGTGATAAATCTTGTGGTAATATTTTTTCCTCAGCTTGAAAAGTTTCTGTCACAACAGTTGCAGTAGTATCTACTGATTGAATTTGTTGTGATGTTTCGGACGTCTCAGTATCTTTATAGGAAATTGTACCAAGATCTTGCGGTTGCGAACTTCCTGGTAATATTTCACTTTTTGTTACATCTGTTTTTGGCTTAGAGGACAATTGTATTGTGCTCTCACCAGAACTTATCGAAGACTCTATATCTTGAAATCTTATCTGATTATCAGCCTGAATTTTTGACAATCTATTTGATAACTTATCGAGCTTAAAATTAATTTCTTCAAATTTATTAGTTAATTGTCGAAATTGATCTTCAACTTCAGATAATTTTAATAAATGCCGTGTTAGTACATCTTCTGAATTATTATCGAGCTCAATATTTGATTGTTCATTTGATGAAGTATTGATTTCAATTGAGCCAGAATAAACTGCTCTTTCAAGAGTTTTAAGATCATTCTTAATAATTTCTAAAGTTTCATAGATATTATGATTATCTGAAAAAGAATTTTGTAAAAAACTTAAATTAAATAAAACTATGAATATTAATTTTAATGTAAATCTCATTAATGTTTAGATTTATGGTTATAAAAATGGCAAAAAAAAGACCCTAAAACTTTTACACTTTAGGGTCTTTAAATTTAATTCTTTAATTTGCTTTAACAGTTACAGATCTTCTATTTTTTGACCAAGCTAAAGGATTAGAGCCAGCATCTACTGGTCTTTCTTTTCCATAACTTAATACTGAAATCCTGTCTGAAGATATTCCGTATGTCATCAAATAATCTTTTGCAGAGTTAGCTCTTCTTTCACCAAGTGCTAAGTTATATTCTCTTGTTCCTCTTTCATCTGCATGTCCTTCTAGAACAACGTTGATGCTAGAATTTTTTCTTAGCCAAGCTGCTTGAGCTCTTAATGTCTCTCTTGAAGCTGTTGTTAATATAGTTTCGTTTGTTGCAAAGAAAACTCTATCTGGCACACCATCAGCTAAATACTCAACTGAATCTGTTCCTGTATAAACATCACTTTGCATCTGACCTTGTATTGCATCAGTCGCAACTTCTTTTTTTGTTGCACATGCTGATAATACTAGGCATGCTGCTAAGATTAAAAGTGTGTTTTTGTAAATTTTGCTTAATATCATTAAATTGCTCCTTGCTGCTAATTTCAATTACTTACTTTTTCACAACTAATTAGAGGTTTCAAGTTAAAAAATCAAGTAATTTAACCTAATTACTCAATAAAGATGACCATGATGGGTCTGAAGCATCAGTCTGAGTTTCTACCAAACGTTCATTATAGCCAGTTAAATCTATTGACCATAGCTTTGCAGAAAATCCTTCGCCTTTTGCGTTAGTTTTTGTTTCTCTATAAAAAATTAAAACTCTTCCATTTGGAGACCAAGATGGTGCTTCTTGGTAATAATTTTCAGTCAACAATCTTTCACCCTTGCCATCAGTTCTCATCACTCCAATATAAAATTTTCCTTTATGCAATTTTGTAAATGCTATCAAATCTCCTCTAGGTGACCAAACAGGTGTACCATAGATACCATTTCCAAATGAAATTCTTTTAACATCGCTACCATCACTTTTCATAATATAAATTTGTTGGTACCCACTTCTATCAGAATTAAAAGCGATAAATTTTCCATTAGGAGAGTAAGATGGTGAGGTATCAATTGAAGGATGATTAGTAATTCTTTCAACCAATCTATTTTCCAAATCCATCGTGTAGATATCTGATTTTCCATCTTTAGCAAAACTCATTATTATTTTTTTACCATCAGGAGAAAATCTTGGTGCAAAAGTCATTCCTGGAAAATCACCTACTACCTCTTGGGTTCCTGTTTCAATATCTAACAAATATACTCTTGGTAAATTTTTAAAGTACGACAAATATGTAACCATCTGACTAGTTGGATTAAATCTTGGAGTTAATACAAGCTCATTTCCAAGTGTAAGAAATTTGTTATTTGCACCATCTTGATCCATAATTGCTAATCTTTTTTTTCTTTGTGTTTTTGGACCTTCTTCAGCAACGTAAATTATTCTTGTATCAAAATATCCTTTTTCTCCTGTTAATCTCTCATAAACTTTATCTGATATAATGTGTCCTACTCTCCTCCAATTACTTGGAACTGTTGTAAATGCTAATGCCATCATCTCTTTAGCAGCCAGCACATCCCACAACCTAAATTCAACTCTTAATTTCTCATCAACGTACGTCACTTTACCTGTTATGAGCGCTTGAGCTTTAATTAAATTCCAATCTTCAAATCTTGGTTTTAAATTTGCAATATCTGGAGCTTGTAAAAATGCATCTTTACTCAAAGGGTTAAACAAGCCAGATGTCCTTAAATTGTTTTCGACTATAGTAGAAATTTCAGATCCAATATTTTCCTTTTTAAGAATTTTTTCAAAGCTTTTTTTAGATGTATCATCTATTGATAAAGGTGAAACAGCTAATGGAAGGGGATTTAAATTTCCTCTTGTAATATCTACTTCAATTAAAGCAAAAGCTTTAATTGGAATTAAAGCTATTAATAATAAAATTATAAAATTTTTTTTCATTTATCTATCTTAACCTTCTAGCATCTCTCTTGCATCAAAATTTAATTGTAATTCTTTCCATCTTTCATATCCTGAAGTAGGAACTCTTAAGGGCTGACATAACTTTACCGCTCTCAATGCACTTTCGGCTAATACTTTGTAAAAACCCTGACCTGGTTTATTCATTCTAGCGTGATCTAAAATTTCAGTTTTTGCAACTGAGCCATCAGGTTCAAGCATTAATTTTATTCTTACAAGTAAATCTTCATTATAAGGTAAGCCAAGAGGAATACTCCAACATCCAAATATTTGAGCTTTTAAAGCATCTTCTTCACTCAAAGTTAATCCTGAGGTTACAATTTTATTATCTTGATCTTGAGTAATATCATTATTTTTTTTAATTACCTTTGCGGTGTCTTCTTTTGCTTTATCAATTAATTTTGCAATATTATCCAGGTCAACTAATTCTTTTTTTTCAAATTCAGAAACTTGTTTTACCTCTTCATCTAATTTATCAGGGTTTTGTTTACTTTCCTTTTTTGTCTCAATTTTTTTTACAGTCTTTTCAGGCAATGGAATTGCCTCTGGTGTTTTGCTGTCAATTTTTTCGTTCTTATCGACTGATACAACAGTTTTTGTTTTAGTTTTTTTTACCTTCTTAGGTGGCGCTTGTTCTGATACTAATTTTTTTTCCTCTTCTTTTACTTTGTCAATTATTTTTTTTGCTTTAGGAGCAAATGGAATATTTGTCTTTTCAGCAATTTGAATTAATTCGACAGAAACGATTGGGGGTATGTCCAATGGTTTTTTAGCTAAAAATGGTAAGCTCATTGCAGTTATAAAAATTAAAGCACCATGTAAAACAGAAGAAATAATCAAACTTCTATTCACTTAAATTACCTTTGTTTCAATGGTTCTGATATTAATGCAACTTTAGTAAAACCTGATCCAGACAATAAACCCATGATCTCTAATACTCTTCCGTAGTTAATTGTTTTATCTCCTCTTACATAAATTCTTGTATCTGTTCTATTTTTTGAAACTGCCAATACTTTTGCAATTATGCTATCAAATTCAACTTTTGCCTCTTGAATGAATATCTCTCCTTTTGAGTTAATTGATAAAGTAAGTGGCTCCGCTTCTTCTGGTAGTGAATCCGCTGAACTTTCTGGTAAATCTACTTGTACCCCAACCGTTAGTAAAGGTGCTGTTACCATAAAGATAATCAATAATACTAACATTACATCTACAAACGGAGTAACGTTAATCTCACTCATAGGCTCTTTTGATGAACGATTTAATTTAAACGCCATTTAAATTATTGTTAAAAATCTTTTTGAAAAATTTTCTAATTTTTGAGAATATTTTTGTGAGTCTCTGTTAAATTTATTATAAGCAACTACTGCAGGGATTGCAGCAAGTAGTCCTAAAGCTGTTGCAAATAAAGCCTCTGCTATTCCAGGTGCTACAATTGCCAAACTTGTATTTCTTGAAATTGCTATTGATTGAAATGAATTCATTATACCCCACACAGTTCCAAATAATCCTATAAAAGGAGCTGTGGATCCAACTGTTGCTAAAAAAGTAAAACCTTTATCAATTTTGGACATCTGTTTTTCAATTCCAACTTCTAAGAAAGTGCTCATTCTTTCACTTAAATTGTTTTTAGATTTTTTTTTAAGCAAACTTTCCATGGCATCCTGAAAAACTACTGCCATAGGATCATCAACTTTAGTTGGTAAACTATTATAAAATGTCTCTGCTGACTTAGAGTTCCAAAATTTTTCTTCAAATTCTTCTGAAGATTTATTAATTCTTCTGAATAATCTAATTTTATCTATTATTACTGCCCATGAATAAATTGAGCAAACTATCAAAATAATCATCACTGATTTAACAATTATATCAGCCCTTAAAAACAGACTCATTAAAGAAAAATCAGTGTTAGCACCCAATCCTACTGCCTGTGATGTGATATCAGCTTCCATTATTAACTCTTCACACTTAAATGTGTCATGAATTTGTCTTAATATTTTTCTCTATTCTTCAATTTTATAAGTTTCATAATAAAAACTTGCTATTAAAATAGCATCAGCTTTATTAGAGTCTTTTTTTCTAGATAATTGCCCTGAAAAATAGGGAAAAATCTCAATAGCTCTTGTTCTACTTGCATCTTTTTCGGAATTTATGAGATTAAAATATTTTTTCCATTTTGCAGGTCTTACAAAGTACATTGGCAATTGCATTGCAGAACAAATCCCCTTCAAAATCCCAAATGATTGACCAAAGTTAAACATACTGGTTACACCTTGGCCTGGCATAGCAGATACTTGCTCTATAATTACTTTTACATCTTTTTTATCCAACTTTTTAATTCTAAATAATATTTCGTTAAAAATTTGAGAACCATTGACTTGTTTTTTATTTTTTTTTCCTTCAGTCATTGTGGGCATTTCAACTACATCAATTATTTTTCCATCTTGAAAGAAACATATTGATCCTGAAATACCTGGGTCAATTCCAATTATAAGCATTAATTATTTTCAAAGTTTGCGTTTGAAAAAACATTTTGCACATCATCATCGTCTTCCAATGACTCCAAAAATTCAATTACAGTTTCTTGCTTATCTTTAACAACATTAGCATTATTTAGTGCAACCCACTCTATTTCTGTTGAAATAAAATTTGCAACTACTGTTTCTAATTTTTTTTTAACGTTATAGATATCACTCATAGGGCATTGAATTTCGTGAAATTCATCATGAGAGATGCATTCATCAGCACCAGACTCAATTGCAAGTTCAAAAATTTTTTCATCAGAAATTTCTTTTTTATCAATTTTAATAATACCTAATTGGCTAAAATTATGTGATGCAGATCCTTGTGTTCCTAAACTTCCACCACTTTTTTGAAATATAGTTCTAATATTTGAAGCTGTTCTATTTTTATTATCTGTCAATGCTTCTACGATCACTGCAATTTTATCTGGGCCAAATCCTTCGTACCTAAGATTTTCAAAACTAACTCCGGTTGCCGCAGAAGATTTATCAATTGCTCTTTCGATATTATCTTTTGGCATGTTGGCAGACCTTGCTGCCTGAATTGCAGATCTTAATCTTGGATTCATTGCCGGGTCTTTATCTCCAAGTTTTGCAGCAACTGTAATTTCTTTTGATAATTTTGAAAATATTTTAGAACGTTGCTTATCGGCTTTACCTTTTTTATGTTTAATTCCTGCCCAATGCGAATGTCCTGCCATAATTTTAATGTGTATTTTTTAATTGAGCTCCAAAAATATAACTTTCAATGTTTATTGCTAATCCTGTATTTATATTACATTCAACGATAACGCCACTTAAAGTCGCCTCACCAATTGCAGGAAAATGTTTAACAGAATTTTTTTTTAAAAATCTATTTAGTGAATTCTCTGCATTCATGCCAATAACTGAGTTGTAATCTCCACACATACCAGCATCA
>JAFJTK010000064.1 GCA_017880265.1 Candidatus Pelagibacter sp.
TTTATCAATTTCATTAACTGCAGTTACAAGTTTATTAAGCATTTTATCAGTACCATTTATCGTCATAAATTCAGCTAATTTTTTTGGAGTTTCTGTTACATCAGATATTTCAATGACCGGAATTGCTTTAAAGATGGCATTGGTTGTAACAGTACCAGTTATTATTGGGATGATTATTAGAGGCTTGGCTGAAAATTTTATTTCATCTAAAATTAATATTATTAATAAAATAACTGGTTGGTTATTTATAATTGTCTTTGCTGCTATTTGGATTGAAGAAAAAGACAATATTTTTGATTATCTTGCTCAAGCAGGTTTAGCTGTTTTAATTTTAAATATATCAATGATGATAATAGCATTTTTTATTGCTAAAAAGTTTGTATCTGGTGTGGCTCAACAAAAATGTATTGCATTAGAGTGTGGCTTGCAAAATGGAACTCTAGCTGTGTTTGTTGCAACATTAATTTTTGATGATATAGCCTACATTGTGCCTACAGCTGCTTATGCGCTGACAATGTATATAACTGGTTTTATATTTATTTATATTTTAAGAAAATCTAATTAAGAATTAATAACTTTAATTTGATTAAACAATCTGTAGATAAAATTACTTAAACTTAACATATTTTGATCTTGTAAATTTTTAGTCTTTTTAAAAGAACTATCTTTGGCATCTAAAGAAATTAATTTTTTATCATTTATAGTTAAAAATTTTTTATCTATTAACCATTTTAGTTTTCTCACAACTGTAGGTCTTGGAATACCTGTTATATCTGAAATAGACATTGCATTAACACCTTTAGTATCTGATCCCATAATTTCTTCTCTATATGATATGATACTTAATTTGGAAGGTTTAAAGTTTTTATTTTCAGTTGCGTTCAATACTACAAGCATAGCAATAGTTAAAGTTTCTAAATCTGGCATTTCTTGCCTCCATCTATTTAAATAAATGAAGAGAAATTTATTCAATTGGTATAAGCAAAAAGAAAAATTCTTTTTAATTGACTTATTAATTTCCTCTAATTGAAAAATATTATCGATTACTTTTTCTTCTTTTAATATTTGACTAAATTCATTTAATAAAATGGTAAGTTCTTTAAGTGTGTCTGTTGCTTTGGCATTAAGAAATGCTGATCTATCAACAAATATTTTTTTACCAATTTTCTTGATTGCTCCTTTTTTTTGTAGATCTAAAACTTTTCTTCTTACACTTTCCTTGGGTATCTTTAAATCATTTGAAATATCTGAAATATTAATTTTTTCAATTTCAAGAGTTCTTTCTTTATAAAAAGTCTCGTAATCAATTACGAGACCATTTTTTCTGTAAAATATTAAATTTTTATGGATCAGATAAATAATGATTAAAAATTTATCAATATCATTATAACGTTTATAAGCCCTAATAAGCCAATTGCTTAAAAAGGAATAATAATAAGATGATAATAAAGCAAATTTCTTTTGAAATATTTCATTAATATTTTTTTCATCAATCTGATCTGATATGCTGGGTAAAGATTTCATATTTAAAAAAAAACCCAA
>JAFJTK010000150.1 GCA_017880265.1 Candidatus Pelagibacter sp.
CAAATTAAATGTGGTACTAAGACAATTAAAAATACCTCTAGAGTTATTAGATATTTAAAATCAAATTTTCTTTCTCTCTTAATGAATATTAAATAAATAAATAATAAATCTATTGAAACTAAAAGATAAAGAAATAAATATTTTGATAAAAACCCAAACGCTGCAAATAATCCAACTAAAAAACAGTCAGTAAATTTTATTTCTTTACTGGTATAAATTTTCCATGAAAAATAAACTGTTAATGACCAAAATGGCAGTTGGCAAACATTGACGTTAAATTCAGGTGTTGTGAAATTATAAAAATAAATTGCCTCAATTAATAAAACTGAAATTAATCCAAGCAAATCATTGTTAAAAAATTCTTTAGAAAATTTAAACACATAATAAAAAGAAATAACTACAAAGATTTGACTTAGTAAATAATATGCCCAATCTTGAGATCCAAAAATTTGAAAAAAAACTTCTGGAAAAAAAGCACTCATTGGAGGGTGTTTATTAAATCCCCAATCTAAATTACTGCCCCAAGCTAAAGCCTCAATTGTATCTAGTGGTAAATTTTGATTAGTTAACGATGGAATTAAAGTCCAAAATATAAGATGAGTTGTAACAAAAATATAAAATATATTTTCTATATTTTTGTTATTATTGGTCATTTATAAATATTTATAACAATTACGCTTGCTTGACACCCCTATTTTGCTGAATATACTCCGAAAATTCAAATTTTAACTATGCCAAAGACTACTAAAGTAAAAAAAAAAGTTACTAAAACGAAAGCTAAAGTTTCAAAACCTAAAACAAAAGTTGCTGCTAAACCTAAGGCTGCTGCAAAAGCTCCTATAAAAATTTCAAAAACTTATGTTCCTAAAGACACTGAAAAATATATGTGTGAAAAACATAAAGTATTTTTTAGAATGAGATTAACTGAATGGAAAAAAGATTTAGTGAAAGCTAACAATGAAGCCCTTTATTATGGAAGCATGGATGACAATAGTATTTCTGCTGATGTGGTAGATCAGGCAAGCTCATACACAGATAAAAATGTGGAAATGAAAGCTATTAATAGACAAATTAAATTAATTTCAGAAATTGATAAAGCCTTAGCAAGAATTAGAGAAGGTATTTACGGGTATTGTTTAGATACCGCAGAACCAATTGGATTAAAAAGATTAATCGCTAGACCTGTTGCAAAATACACTATTGCAGCTCAAGAAAAGCATGAAAAGAATGAAAAAGTTCATGCAGATGATTAAATTTTTATAATTTAATTGAATTTCCAATACTAATTTCACCATCATCTAAAGCGGTCAAAAAAATCCCCATATCAAAATGATTATATGTTTTTTTTAATAACTGCAGTAAATCAATAGAATTATCATCTGATTGAGGTTTCAAATTAATTGCTACACACCTTGGAATATTTTTTTCAACTTTAAAATTTACATCATTAATTGTAATTACTTTACCTAACCATTCTCTTTCAGCCCAAGGTTTAATGCCATCGATATAAATATTTCCTCTAAATATAGATGGTTCAACTTTGTTATTTATTTTATTTTCAAAATCAATAATGCTTTGAATATTTAAAAGTGAAATTGAGTTTGTAAATCCAATTTTTTTGGAAAGAGATGTGTCAAAAAAAGGAAAAATTTCATTTTTCATTAAAGCCAAAGGTGGTTTTAAAGATGTTTCAAGTTCTAAAATTTTATTAGAAATTTCTTGATAGTCAGCTTGCTGATTTACCTCAATACTAAGTAGTTTTTTATTTTTAAGGAATAATGTTAATTTGTCATTATTAAACTCAAAGTTATATTTATTAAGTACTGCTGAGTTTTTTAGTGTTAAAATATTATTCCACTTTCCTTTTCTTTCATCAGGACTTTTTTCAAATAACTTTAACTCCTCTTGGTCTAAACCTTTAGCAAATGCAAAAATTCTATCTCCCACAATTCCAATATCTTTTTTAATTTTACAATTTTGAACACTTTGAAATGAGATTGACTTAACAGGACAATAATTAATTGAAGAAATAGTAGCACTCATATAATGTTTTAAAAACAATATGACTTATCTTTCATCAAATCAACTTAAACAATATAAGGATGAAGAATATATTTCATCAATAAATATTTTTTATAAAGATTTAAATAAAAAAAGAACTTTCTAATTTAATGAAAAAATTAATATTTTTAAGTTTATTCTTATTTTCTAAAACATTTGCTTTTGAAAATATCAAAGTTGATTTTGGAAACTTTTCTTTAAATAAGTATGAAATTACTATCCAAGAGTTTAAAAATTATGCCAAAAAAAATAATTTAGTCACTGAAGCAGAGAAAACAGGTGGTGGATATGAATGGGGAGCAGGTTGGGAAAAAAGACCTGGTTGGACATATAAAACTCCATACGGAGAAAATCCTAATAGTGAATTAGAACCAGCAGTCCATATTAGTAGATATGAGGCTGAAAATTACTGTAAATCAATAAATGGTAGATTGCCTACTTTTGATGAATGGTCTTATGCTGCCTATCAACAAATTTTTGAATCTTCAGAATTTGAAAAAGGTAAAATTTATAAATACCCAAGTGGAGATGTAGCAAAAAATATGAATTCTCAAGAACTATTGAATTATAACAAACATATTGATGTTACCAAATTACCAGAAGGCATTAATGGTTTAGTTGCTATGGGGGGAAATGTTTGGGAATGGATAGACGATCAAAAAAATGACAGCTCTTTAACTGCTGGTGCATCATGGTGGTATGGAGGATCTAAAACATCTAAAGAGGGTGCACAATATAAACCATCTGACTTTTATGCAATTTATGTTGGTTTTAGATGTGCTTTTGATTAAAATTTAACTCTAAAAAAATCATTAAATGAAAAATAATTTAAACTTAGGAGTTATCGGAATTGATCATGGTCATATCTTTGACATGTTAGATGAAATGTTAAAAGAAGGATGTACTTGTGATTATTTTTGGACTGAGGGCTCACCATTAACATTGGATGAATTTAATAAAAAATATCCAAACATCAAAAGAGTAGAAAATAAAAGTGATATTTTAAATGATAATAAAATAGATATGATTTTAATTTCTTCTATTCCAAAAGATAGAGCTAGTCATTCAATTGAGTCATTAAATTCAGGTAAAGATGTAATGGTAGATAAACCAGGTTGCACAACTTTAGATCAATTAGAGGATTTAAAACGAACAGTAAAAAAAACAGGAAAAATTTGGTCGGTAAATTTTTCAGAACGATTTCATGTAGCAGCTGTAGCTAAAGCTGAAGAATTAGTTAAAGAGGGAAAAATTGGTAAAGTTAAACAAACCATTGGTACAGGTCCTCACAGACAAGGAAATTATGAAAGACCAGATTGGTTTTATGATCGTCAAAGTTATGGTGGGATAATTACAGATATTGGTTCCCATCAAATCCATCAATTTTTAGTATTTACAAATTCTAATGAAGCTAAAATCAATCATGCTCTTGTTGAAAACACAACAAAACAAGACAAACCTGGCTTTCAAGATTTTGGTGAAGTTAATTTAACAGGAAACGGAGGGCATGGTTATATTAGACTAGATTGGTTCACACCAGATGCTCTTCCAACTTGGGGAGATGGAAGACTATTAATATTAGGTGACAAAGGCTTTATAGAAATCAGAAAATATACAGACCTAGCAAAATCACAATCTGGAAATCATTTATATTATGCAAATAATGAAGAAGTAAACCATATAGATTGTCGAGATGTTAAGCTTCCATATTTTAGAAATTTAATTAATGATGTGTTAAATAGATCTGAAACTGCTTGTTCTCAAGAACTTACTTATTTAACAATGGAACTAGCGATCCATGCTCAAGAATTGGCAGAAAAAAAATGAGTAAATATCAAGTAGCAATTATTGGAACCAATATAGGTGCTAAACATTTTGAAGATTTTCAAAAAGTTTCAGATAAATTTAATGTGCATACAGTTTGTGGGCTAACAAAAGAGTCTATTGAAAATATACTTCCAGCTAATTCTGGTACTAACATTTCACTTAATTTTGAAGATGTATTAAAAATAAAAGAAATTGATATTGTAGATATTTGCCTTCCACCTCATTTACATTTTTCTGCATGTAAAAAATCACTCGAGGCAGGGAAACATGTTATTTGTGAAAAACCATTAGTATCAAGTTTAGAAGAAATTGATCAACTTAAAGAAATAAGCAATAAAACTGGTAAAACAATTTTTCCTGTTTTTCAGTATCGATATGGACCTGGGTTTTCAAAATTAAAAGCATTGATTAAATCAGGAATTGCTGGAAAACCTTTGGTTGCTTCTTTGGAAACTCACTGGAACAGAGGTAAAGAATATTATTCAAAACCTTGGAGAGGAACTTGGGAAGGCGAACAAGGAGGAGCAATTTTAAGTCATTCAATTCATATTCATGATCTTATCACCATGATCTTTGGCCCTGTTTCAAGTTTATATGCAAAACTATCAACTAGAGTTAATGATATTGAAGTAGAGGATTGTGCTGCCCTTTCAATAGAAATGAATAATGGTGCTTTAGTTACAAGTTCTATTACATTAGGAGCTGCAAACGATGTAAGTAGAATTAAAATCTGCTTTAGTAATTTAACTGCAGAGTCCGCTGGTTCACCTGATAAGCCTTATAATCCAGCTGATGATGAATGGAAATTTTTAGCAAGAGAGCCTGTAACTCAAAATCAAATTGATGAAGTTTTATCTAATGTTCAACAAACTAAATCTTGGTATGCAGGAATGTTTGAAGAAATAGCAAAGAATTTAGATGGTTTAAGTAGTGATGAGGTTACCTTGTCAGATGCACGTGGATCTTTAGAATTTGTTACTGCAGTTTATAACTCATCTTTTCAAAGTAAAAATATTAATCTGCCAATTGATAAAGAAAACCCACTTTACAAATCTTGGGTTCCAAAAAATAAATAGAATTTTTAAACCTTTGGAACTTGACTGCCTATTTTATAGAGATCATATCCTTTAACCACTGCTTCACGCTCTGCAATTTCTAAATACCATCTAGCTAAATTTTTATAATTTTTTAAACCAATATCATGCCATTCATGCCTTGCAATCCAGGGCCATGTTGCAATGTCTGCAATAGTATATTTTTCTCCTGCTAAAAATTTAGAGTCTTTTAATCTGTTCTCTAACTCTTGATATATTCTCTTTGCTATTTTGAAATATCGTTCTTCACCAAATTCACTTTTACCAGGATTATAGTGATGAAATTGATGATGCTGGCCAATCATTGGACCAATTGTTCCCATTTGAGCCATCAACCACTGATTAATTTTTAATCTATCTTGTTGATCATAAAACTTTCCACTTTTTTCTCCCAAGTACATAAGAATAGCTCCAGACTCAAAGATACTCTCATTGGTATCATGATCAGTAATTACAGGAATTTTACTAAAAGGACTTAATTTTACAAACTCTGGTTTAAATTGTTCATCTTTACTTATGTCTACTTTGGTTACTTTATAATCGTACCCAATCTCTTCCAGCATAATAGAAATTTTTTTTCCATTTGGGGTATCAGCAGTAAAAAGTTCTATCACTTCTT